>NZ_DATGNR010000035.1:0-167345 GCF_035306605.1 Xanthomarina sp.
CTTAACATAAGCAACATTGCGAACAATAATCTGCTAAGATTTTTCATATTCAAATATTTAATTTTTAAGTGTTAATTGTAAGCAAAAGTAAGTTGTTAAATATTATTAACAAAGACAAATATAGAAAAATATTGAATAATTCACCTAAAATCTGCCAGTTTGTCTTTTTTTTTTAAATTATTTCTAAAGTTTTACCCACTTTTATGAAGGCCTGTATAGCTTTGTCGAGGTGTTCCTTTTCGTGCGCAGCCGACAACTGTACTCGTATTCTTGCTTTTTCTTTTGGCACTACTGGGAAAAAGAATCCAATAACATAAATTCCTTCTTTTAAAAGTAAATTTGCCATGGTTTGCGCTAATTTGGCATCGTAAAGCATCACAGGCACAATTGCAGAATCTCCATCTATTATATCAAAACCGGCTTCTTTCATTCCTTTTTTGAAATAATTGGTATTCCATTCCAATTTATCTCTTAAGGCCGTATTTCCTTTTAACATCTCGAAAACTTTAATAGATGCTCCAACAATTGCAGGCGCTAGAGAGTTAGAAAACAAGTACGGTCTTGAGCGCTGACGCAAGATATCAATGATTTCTTTTTTACCAGTGGTATAGCCACCCATAGCTCCACCTAAAGCTTTTCCTAGAGTTCCTGTAATAATATCAATTCTACCTAAAACTCCTTTTTCTTCTAAGGTTCCTATTCCTGTTGCCCCTATAAATCCAGTGGCATGGCATTCGTCAATCATAACCAAGGCATCATACTTATCTGCCAGATCGCAAATTTTATCTAATGGCGCAACTAAGCCGTCCATAGAGAAAACGCCATCAGTAACAATAATTTTAAATCGAGCGTTATTTTTATTAGCCTCGATTAATTGCTTTTCTAGATCGGCCATATCATTATTTGCATAGCGGTATCTGGCTGCTTTACATAATCTAACCCCATCAATAATTGACGCGTGATTTAATGAATCTGATATAATAGCATCTTCTGCTCCAAATAATGGTTCAAAAACACCTCCATTCGCATCAAAAGCCGCCGCATACAAAATGGTATCTTCGGTGTCGTAAAATTCTGCAATTTTTCTTTCTAACTCTTTATGAATATCTTGTGTTCCACATATGAAACGAACAGATGACATACCAAATCCGTGAGTATCCATAATATCTTGAGCTGCTTTAACAACTTCTGGATGGGATGATAAGCCCAAGTAGTTATTCGCACAAAAATTTAAGACAGTTTCTCCTGTGTCCAAGGTAATTTCTGCACCTTGTGCCGAAGTAATTATTCGTTCGGTTTTATATAAACCATTATCTTTTATGTCCTGAATTTCCTTTTCTAAATGTTCTTTAATTTTTCCGTACATGTGTTCTTGTTTTTTACAAATTTAAAATTCTTTTACTTCAATACCATCATTTATATATACAAGTATTTTTTTGGTCACTTTTAAATCCATTTCTTCTAAAATATTCTCGTATTCCTCTAATTGTATTCTGTGTTTTTCATCTTCTGATCCCGTTTTATAATCTATTATAGCCACGGAATTATCAGTTTCAAAAATTAATCTGTCTGGGCGATGCATACTTCCAGATTTTGCTATTATATCTCGTTCATTGTAAACAATAGCTTCCGTGTTAAAATAAGAATTTAATTGATCATGATTAACGATATCGAATACAATTTTCTTTAAGGTCTCGGCCTGATTTGCAGAAATCATGTTAGCATTCAGAAAATCGTCCAAAACAAAATCTACATCTACATGTGTTTTTATCTGAGACATGATATTATGTATCAAATTTCCTTTTTCTATGGCGTCTTCTTGAGCTGTATCCCATAAATATCCAGAATTAGTGACAATTTTAATGTTGTGCTCGTGTTTTGGGGTTGAAATAAAAAGCGTTTGCTCGATTGTATCTTTTGAGACAGATTTAGTTTCAGAGGTTTTTAAAGGGTTTCCAAAAGAATAAACTAATTGATTGGCATCCCATAAATTTAGATGAATAAGGTAATCAATTAAAAATCCTGAATAAGTTTTATCATTGATTTCACCTTTAGCATTTAGATCTTTTTTAGATATAATATGTAATTGCTCCACTGCTCTAGTTAAAGCCACATATATCAAATTTATATTATCTAGCTCTTGTTCTGCACGATGTTTTGTGTAAATCTGCTCTCCAATTTCTCCGAAAGACTCGAAATCTTTATTAAAATTCAATAAAGTGTACGGGAAACCATGAAAACTTTCCTCATTTAATGGAAACCATTCTTTTGGTTCGATTTCTTTGTAAATATCAAGATCTGCAAATGGAAAAATAACCACCGGAAATTCTAATCCTTTGGATTTATGAATAGTCATTATTTGAACAGCTTCTTGTCCTGATGGCGAAACAATGCTCAGGTTATCTTGTTTTTTCTCAAAATGCTCGATAAACCCTGCTAAGTCTGAAAGTTTTTTCTGTGAATACTCAAATACAAAGTCTAGAAAATACTGGACGTAAGCATTGGAAGTTTTAACTAAGTTAAAATCTCTAGCTACGGTTTCTGCTAATTCAAACAAAGACAGTTGCAACAACTGATTATGGTTTACATAGATGTTAAACGTTTCTAGATGCTTTAGCATTTGCACCAACTCTAATTGAAGATAGGTTTCAAAAAAGGCGTGTTTGTCTTCAACCTGAAAAACCCCAGCCAAATAATTTAGAACCTCAATTTTAATTTCGTTGTTTCTAGGTTCTTGTAGGAGTTTTAAAAAATTAACCATAAATCCGACTTCAGGAGAATTTTTCAACAACAATGTTTCCGATGAAATAATAGGAATTTGTTGCTCATTTAAATAGTTAGCAATGGCAACTCCTTGTTTTTTCTTTCTTACAAGAATACAAATATCACTAAAACTAAAGCCGTTTTCTAAAACAGACTGAATTCGTTCCAAAGTTTTTTCAGTATATAGCTGAAATTTATCGTCCTCCTTTTCAATATCCAAAAACTCCAAGCTTACAAATCCTTCTTCTTTTTTGGTAGGTTCTTGATAGGATTTCTGATACAACTCTGCATAATCCGAATCACTTAATTTTGATTGAGATAAAAACTCAAAAAAACCGTTATTGAAATTTAAAATTTCCTGATAACTTCTAAAATTTCGAGGTAAATTAATAACCTCTTGTAGCACTTGAAACGGATTATTCCCTTTGTTAAATAAATTTATAAACTGTTCGGCTTTTCCGCCTCGCCACCTATAAATAGCTTGTTTGGCATCTCCCACCAACATAACAGAACCATTCTGCTCGTTATTATTTTCTTGAGACAGGCTATTATCTATTAAAGGTTTTAAGTTTTCCCATTGTAAAACAGAAGTGTCTTGAAATTCATCAATAAAATAATGCTTAAATTTATCTCCCAAACGTTCATAAATAAAGGGAGTTGGCTGATTTTTAATTTCTTGGCTAATTAGGGCGTTAAATTCCGAAATAAGCACCTTATTCTGTTCTTCTTTTAAATTAATTAATTCATTATTTATTTCGTTCAACACAGATAATGGCGTGATGTTTCTATAACAAGCAGTTAAGAATTTATAATGAAAAAATGCTTTTTTGGTGTTGTTAAAAGCTAATGCTATTTGAGGTTGAATACTTTCAATAATGGATGCCACATTTGGTGAAACCCGTTTAGGATACAAGGTTTTATTTTCTAAATCCTCCTGCCATTTTGAATCGAAGTTAACACCGAAATTCGCTTCGGCTAACTTTTGAAAATGTTTAGGCAAGTAACTTCTAGAAAAATCACCAAACTGTAAACTGCTTTCTTCAATAAGCGTTAAAACCTCTTTCGCTTGTTGAACCATTACATCCTGAGTTGCTTTCAGGTCGGTTTTTACTTGTTTTTTAAGAGCTTTAAAATCGTCAAGGGTTTTATCTTTTAATGTATTAATGAATGGGATATCATCTTCACTGACAAGAAGTTTTGATATTTTATTAAAATCGAAAGAAACGTCCCAACTTTTATCATCGTCGGCTTTTTCAATAGCAAAATCTACCAGAATTTTAGTTAGTTCCTTTTCGGCTCCTGCCTTTGCAATTAATCGGTCAACAGCTTCATTAAGCAAAGCGTCTTGATCGAGCTCTACTTCAAAATTTAAAGGTAATTTTAAATCGTATGCAAACGTTCTAATAATTCTATGAGTAAAGCCATCTATAGTAGATATATCAAATGCGGCATAATTGTAAATTATTGAATTTAAAATCTTTACAGATTTCTTATGGAGTGCCTCTGCGTCCATTTCCAATTCATCACAAATAATTAAAAACATGTGATTTGGTTGCTCTAAAATATCTTCTGACGAAAACGCTGTTAAGGTCTCAACAATACGCTCCTTCATTTCACTAGCAGCCTTATTAGTGAAGGTTATTGCTAGTATATTTTTAAAAGCATCATTAAACGGCGACTTTAAAAGAATCTTCAAATACTCTTTTACAAGCGTAAAGGTTTTTCCACTCCCTGCCGAAGCATTATACACCAAAAAAGCACTTTTATTGACCATATACTGAAAATTTGACACAAGATAAAAACTATCGATGATTTGATAGGTATTAATTATTTTTAATTGCTGGCTTTTATTCGTAAATTTGGCTTAATTAATTTTTTAACAATTAAATACATACATATTATGGCTTTCGATTTACCGAAATTAAAATACGCTTATGATGCTTTAGAGCCTCATATTGATGCGAAAACAATGGAAATTCACCACTCTAAACACCACCAAGGGTATACAAACAATTTAAATAACGCTATTGAAGGCACAGATTTAGAAGGAAAATCTATTGAAAACATTCTTATTAATCTAGATATGAATAATAAGGCTGTTAGAAATAATGGTGGAGGTTTTTACAACCACTCACTTTTCTGGGATGTTATGAATCCTGAAGGTAAAGGTCGTTTGTCAGGTCCTTTAAAAGATGCTATTGAAGCGGCTTATGGATCGGTTGACGCTTTTAAAGATGCCTTTAGCAAAGCAGCAGCTACACAATTTGGTTCAGGTTGGGCTTGGCTTTGTGTACACAAAGGTGGTAAAGTAGAAGTTTGCTCTACGCCAAACCAAGACAACCCATTAATGCCAGGCGTTGGATGTGGTGGTACGCCAATTTTAGGTTTAGACGTTTGGGAACACGCTTACTATTTAAACTACCAAAACAGAAGACCAGATTATATTAATGCATTCTTTAATGTTATTAACTGGAACGAAGTTGAAAAGCGTTATGCTGAAGCAAAATAAGTAAAACACTTATATTTTATAAAAAAAGCAAATCTGAAAAGGTTTGCTTTTTTTATTACAATACATCTAATTTTTATACTTGGTAAGATTACTTATACTGAAGATATAAAATGAAAAAAGGTGAACGAATGCTCACCTTTTTTGCCCCAAATCTACCATAAACTTAACCTACTTATCTTATGGTAACCCCAAATGTATAATTAGCCTTACTCTAAAAAAAAATAATTAGACGAACTACCAATAAATTCGAACAATGGAATCTATCAAATATAACAGAGTGGTAAATTACGAAGCAGTCCGCTCTTAACTATGTTCTATTAGGAATTTTGGAAAAGAAGAAAATAAAAAAAGGTGAACGAGAGTTCACCTTTTTTTGCCCCAAATCTACCATGAACTTAACCTACTTATGTTATGGTACTTCTAATGTACTTTTATTTTATATATCTATTTCAATTATTTAGACAAACAGCATATAAATTAGTTAAAAAGAATATTTTGCTAGACAAACAACTAATTATTAATGTTTTAGAATTAGTTTTAACTAATAAGCACGGTCCTTAATTCCTTCATAAAAATTAATGAAAGCTCTATTAACTACGCGATTTCCACCAGCCGTTGGATAATTCCCTGTAAAATACCAATCACCTAAATTTTTAGGACAAGCTTTGTGCAAGTTCTCAACAGGCTGGAAAATTGTTTTAACTTCTGCCTTAACCTCCGAATCACATATTAATTCAGCTATTTTATCAGAAATCTGTTCAGCAGAAAATTGCGAGTACAAATCTTTAACAAAGTTTCTAACATCCTTATCGGCTAGCTCAACTTGTGCTTTACATTTTTTATAAACATCCTCCACCATGTGATATTTGTCGATTTCTTTCAACAATTCCAACATAGCTCTAAAAGCAATTAAATCTTCTAGTCTAGCCATATCAATCCCGTAACAATCTGGATAACGGATTTGTGGAGCAGAAGACACAACAACAATCTTTTTAGGATGCAAACGATCCATCATTTTAATAATACTGTTTTTAAGAGTAGTACCTCTCACTATACTATCGTCTATAATTACTAAGTTATCTGTTGGTTTAATAACACCATAGGTAACATCGTAAACGTGAGCAACCAAGTCGTCGCGACTGCTGTCTTCTGTTATAAATGTTCTTAACTTAACATCTTTAACTGCTATTTTTTCTATTCTAGGACGTTCCGATAAAATTTGGGTAACTTTTTCAGCAGAAAGCATTCCATTCCCATCTATAATCGCTTGGGTTTTCTTTTCATTTAAGTGATCCTCCACAGTTTCTATCATTCCAAAAAACGACGTTTCGGCCGTATTTGGAATATATGAAAACACGGTATTTTTAGTATCGTTATCAATGGCTTCCAAAACTTTCGGCATTAATAACTTTCCTAAAGTTTTTCGTTCTTGATATATTTCTGCGTCACTACCTCTAGAAAAATAAATTCGCTCAAAAGAACAAGCTTTTCTTTCTAATGGTTCAATGATTTTATGAATGCTCATCTCACCAGATTTCTTGGTAATAATGGCGTGTCCTGGTTCCAATTCTTTCACATCTTCAAAAGCCACATTAAATACTGTTTGTATTACGGGTCTTTCTGATGCCACCACTACAACTTCATCGTCTTTATAATAATACACAGGACGGATACCTGCTGGATCTCTTAAAACAAAAGAATCTCCATGACCCAGAAGTCCAGCCATTGCATAACCTCCATCCCAATTTTTTGAAGATCTTTTCAATATTTTAGCCACATTAAGTCTTTCGGCTATTAATGGGGAGCATTCATTTTTGCTATATCCTTCTTTTTTAAGCTGCTTGTATTTTTTGGAAACGGCATCATCTAAGAAATGTCCTATTTTCTCCATGATAGTTATGGTATCCGCCATTTCCTTTGGATGCTGTCCAATTCTAATCAATTCTTCAAATAACTTATTAACATTTGTCATGTTAAAGTTTCCTGCTAGAATTAAATTTCTATGCATCCAGTTATTTTGTCGTAAGAACGGATGTACATTTTCGACACTATTTTTTCCGAATGTCCCATATCTTACATGACCAAGCAAAACTTCTCCTATATACGGCAATTCCTTTTTTTGAAGTGCCACATTATCTTTGTATTCAGGATGTTTCACCATTTCTTTATTGATACGCTCATTAATTTGCGCAAAAATATCTTGAATAGGTTGTTGGGCGATAGACCTAACTCTGCTAATATAGCGTTCGCCAGGTTTGGTATCTAGTTTAATGCTTGCAAAACCCGCACCGTCTTGTCCTCGGTTATGCTGTTTTTCCATTAAAAGATACATTTTGTTGACCCCATAAAATGCTGTTCCATATTTTTTATGGTAATATTCTAAAGGTTTTAAAAGTCTAATGTGTGCTATTCCACATTCGTGTTTTAAAGCGTCGCTCATGGGTTTGTTGTGTTATGTTTATTAATTCATATACTTGTAAAACAAGGAATAGGAACAAAAAACGCGCTCAAATAAGAGCGCGTTTTTTTATGTTAATTCTATATCGAATTGTGTTAAACTCTTAAACTGTTGCAGGCGTTGATGTACCTCCTTGCTATTTAAACCAATCATTCGTGATGTTCCAAATTTTTCAACGCAAAAAGATGCCAAAGTAGATCCGTAAATAACTGCTTTTTTCATATTCTCAAAAGAAACATCTTCTGTTTTTGCTAAATACCCAGCAAATCCTCCTGCAAAGGTATCACCTGCTCCTGTTGGATCAAAAACCTCTTCAAGTGGTAAGGCTGGTGCATAAAACACATTGTCTTTATGAAATAATAAAGCGCCGTGTTCTCCTTTTTTAATTACTACATATTTAGGCCCCATTTCATGGATTTTTCTTGCTGCCACTACTAATGAATATTCTCCAGTTAACTGTCTAGCTTCTTCATCATTAATAGTAATCACATCTACCTTAGCAATAACTGCTTTTAACTCCTCTAAAGCGCAGTCCATCCAAAAGTTCATGGTGTCCAAAATTACTAGTTTAGGTTTCTTGTTCATTTGTTCCAATACACTCATTTGGACGTTTGGATGCAAGTTTCCTAACATAACTACTTCAGAATTTTTATAATCTTCAGGAACTATAGGATTAAAATCGGCAAGTACATTTAGTTCTGTCACTAAAGTATCGCGTGTATTCATATCGTTATGATATTTTCCGCTCCAAAAGAAAGTTTTCCCTTCTTTTACTATTTCTACACCAGAAATATCGATATTCCTGTCTGATAATAAGTTTAAATATTCCTTAGGAAAGTCGCCTCCAACTATGGATACTACTGCGGCATCCACATTAAATTGCGAAGCTGCCAACCCAATAAATGTGGCTGCGCCTCCAAGAATTTTATCTGTTTTTCCGAAAGGTGTTTCAATAGCATCGAAAGCTACTGTTCCTACTATTACTAATTTGCTCATACTGAGGTTCTAAATTTTGTTTGTCTGTGCACTCAAAGCTTCGACTAATAAGGGTGCAAATATAAGCTATTTAACAGCTATTAGACGAAAGATTTTTTTAATTATTTCTTATAGAAATCTGAAAATATTCGAAAAGCTCTGTTAAAAACTGTTTATTTTACTTTCTACCAAAATCGGCTGGAATTTCTCCCCAAGCTTTGGTTTCCCATTTTACTATTACAGTTTTATAGGTATTTGTTTTTAGCCAGTTTACCGCTCTATCAACCAATTCGAATACAGGTTTGTTTTTTTCGTTACGCTCTAGTTTGGTATTACAAGTTTTCTTAGCAATCCAACTCATAGCTGTTTTAGAGTCTGTATAAATAATCCTGTCGCTATTATTTTGTTTTAAAAATGCAAGGCCATGTACTAAGGCTAAGAATTCCCCAATATTATTGGTTCCTTCCTCAAAAGGCCCTTGAATAAAAAGTTGTTTTTTTGTTTTAGTATCCACTCCACGATATTCCATAATTCCAGGATTTCCACTTGAAGCCGCATCTACCGAAATAGAATTATAGTTTGGTTGCCCAATTTTATTAAGTTGATCCGTTGAAAGGTTTGAACTAAACTTTTTAGCTTTCCCTATAAAATCCTTATAATTACCATTATAGGCCTTTTTAGCAGCCTCAAAAGTTTCAAAAGATTTGTATTGAGCTCCTTCAAAATCCTTTATTTGGGCTTTACAGTCGGCCCAGGACTCAAAGATTCCTGTTTTTTTACCTTTCCAAACGGTGTAATATTTGTTTTTCTTTTTACTCATTTTTAGCAACCACAAAAGTGAATATCATTTTTTTTAGTTCAAGGGCAGATTAACTCCTAATCATTCTAAGTATAGCCAACAAGGTTGGTCTTGTTTAAAAACAGGTTCGAAACTCTTAATTATGAGTTTTATTTTTTAATATTTTTTCAACTACTAACGGGAAATGTTCCATTTCCAATTTATGGATTTTTGCGGCTACATCCTCAGAACTATCTGAATCAAGTACTTCGCATTTCTCCTGAAAAATAATGGCTCCCTCGTCATAATTCTCATTTACATAATGAATAGTAATACCTGTTTCAACCTCTTTATTAGCCACAACCGCTTCATGTACAAAATTACCATACATCCCTTTTCCGCCGTACTTAGGTAAAAGAGCCGGGTGAATATTTATCACTTTATTCGGAAATTCTTTTAAAATAGCTTCTGGAAACTTCCATAAAAAACCAGCTAACACGATTAAGTCGGGCTTATTCGCCTTTAAAAGGTCTAGGATATTATCCGTTTTAGTAAAGGCTATTCTATTAAAAGACAAGGCGCTAACCTCCAATTTTTTAGCCCGATCTAAAACTTTGGCATGGGGATTGTTAGTCAGAATTAGAATAACAGAAGCAAAAGAACTGTTTTTAAAATAAGTGATTAAATTTTCAGCATTAGTTCCACTTCCGGAAGCAAAAATTACAATACGTTTCATCTATTAGTATTAATAAATCTATAATAGTTTAATATATAGATTGGTGAAAATAGTGTTCAAATTTAAAAGAATGTTTGCGAATATGGTTGATACTTGCTTTATTTACAAATTAAATTGCGCCGTTATTCAAACAAAAAAGATTAAATATTAACAATTAGAAGGTAAAATTAAATTACTTCAGGGTTATTTACTAAATTACATGCACATTTTTATAGTAAAGGTGTGTTATAAGAATAAAGTTTTTTATTTTTGCCAACTAATTAAAACTTAAAATTAAAAGATTATGTCAGACATTGCATCAAGAGTAAAAGCGATTATCGTAGACAAATTAGGTGTTGATGAGAACGAAGTTGTTACTGAAGCTAGCTTCACAAACGATTTAGGAGCAGATTCATTAGACACTGTTGAATTAATAATGGAATTCGAAAAAGAATTTGATATCCAAATTCCAGATGATCAAGCTGAAAACATTGCAACAGTTGGTCAAGCTATCTCTTATATAGAAGAAGCTAAAAAATAATTCACAAAACTTATGGAATTAAGGCGAGTTGTAATTACTGGTTTAGGAGCACTTACACCTATAGGCAATACCAAAGATGAATTTTGGGAAGCGCTTGTAAGTGGTAAAAGTGGTGCTGCACCTATAACATATTTTGACACTGAAAAGTTCAAGACCAAATTCGCCTGTGAATTAAAAAACTTTAACGCAACTGATTTTCTTGATAGAAAAGAAGCTCGAAAAATGGATAAGTTTACTCAGTATGCTATGGTGGCTTCAGATGAAGCCATTGCAGATTCTAAGTTAGACCTTTCCGTTGTAGACAAACTTAAGGTTGGAGTTATTTGGGGAGCAGGAATTGGTGGATTGGAAACATTTCAAGAGGAAGTTTTAAACTTTGCAGCTGGAGATGGGACCCCTAGGTTTAACCCATTTTTTATTCCAAAAATGATTGCAGATATAGCGCCTGGTAATATTTCCATTAAACATGGATTTATGGGGCCTAACTATACAACTGTATCTGCTTGTGCTTCGGCCGCAAACGCTATGATTGATGCTTTAAACTATATACGTTTAGGACATTGTGATGTAGTCGTTACCGGAGGAAGTGAAGCAGCTGTAACCATTGCAGGAATGGGTGGGTTTAATGCCATGCATGCTTTATCAACAAGAAACGAAAGTCCAGAAACAGCCTCAAGACCTTTTGATGCAACCAGAGATGGTTTCGTATTAGGTGAAGGTGCTGGAGCAATAGTTCTTGAAGAATATGAGCACGCCAAAGCAAGAGGTGCAAAAATTTATGCCGAAGTTGTTGGAGGAGGTTTATCTTCCGACGCTTATCATATGACTGCACCACATCCTGAAGGAATTGGCGTTATTGCTGTAATGAAGAATTGTTTAAATAATGCTGGAATCAAACCTGAAGAAGTTGATCATATCAACACACATGGTACCTCTACTCCTCTTGGGGATGTAGCTGAATTAAAGGCCATTTCTGAAGTGTTTGGTGAGCATGCTAAAAACATCAATATTAATTCTACAAAATCCATGACTGGACATTTGTTAGGAGCTGCTGGAGCTATTGAATCTATTGCTGCTATTTTAACTATAGAGCATGGTATCGTACCTCCGACAATCAATCATTCGGTTGCAGATGAAAATATTGATCCTGAATTGAATTTGACATTAAACAAGGCACAGAAACGCGACGTTAAAGTAGCTATGAGCAATACTTTCGGTTTTGGAGGACACAATGCCTGTGTATTGTTCAAAAAACTAGATTAAAAACTACGAATGAAACGCATTCGAAACATATTAAATTCCCGTTCTAAAAGTGACGGGAATTTTTTTGTGTTTATTCACAAAATCCTTGGCTTTAAGCCCAAAACCTTAAATTACTATAAAACGGCGTTCACACATCGTTCTATGAACATTAAGGATAGTCAAGGTAATACCGTTAATTACGAACGCTTAGAGTTTTTAGGAGACGCTATGTTGGGTGCTGTTATAGCTTCCCATTTGTATTCAGAAGTCCCAAGTGGAGACGAAGGTTACTTAACCAAAATGCGCTCTAAAATTGTAAGTCGTGAACATTTAAACGAATTAGGCAAAGGCCTCCATCTTATAGACCGCGTTGAAAGTAAAATACCAAAAGGACAATTTGGGGATAATATTCACGGGAACTTATTTGAAGCATTAATAGGCGCTATTTTCCTTGATAGAGGATATAAATATTGCGAAAAATTCATCTTCAAAACTGTCATTATTCCTTATGTGAATATTGAAACTCTCGAAGGAAAAGTCATCAGCTATAAAAGTTTGTTGATAGAATGGTGTCAAAAAGAAAAGAAAACCTTCGATTACAACGTATATGAAGACACAGGAAAAGATGAAGTAAGACATTTTTCTGTAAAACTATCCATAGATAACCGAGTGGTATCCAAAGCACGAGCTACCTCCAAAAAGAAAGCAGAAGAAAAGGCTTCAAAACGCGCTTTTTTCGTGTTTCAAAAACAAATCTCAAAGGAATAATACCGCTACCATTTATTTAATACAATACTGTTAAGATTAATAAAAACTTAACGTATTATAGGCGATATATTATATCTTTACATAGCTGAAATTATCATGGCAATAAAAAAACTAAGCTTGGACGATTTTTTTGATGATGAAGGTTTTACCTTAATCGGAATTCATACATCTCTAGAAGATTACAGGCTTGCTTATCTACTAAATTCAAAATTAAAAATCCATTTAAAGAGGAAAAAACACGATATAGATTTTAGTAATAACGCTTGGTATTCTATATACGAGTGGGACGATGAAAAACAATTGGTAACATGGAATTTAGTTTCCAATATATGCAAATTAGAAACTACCAATTCAGAAATAAGCAACAGCCTTTTTTCAGATTCTGGAAATTTTACAGAAACATTCTATTTACTTCCTGAACTGAAAAAAGTGAATTTTTTATTAAAAATATCAGATGAGCAATTAGCATTCAGTGAAACCCAAAGATTAATCAATGATATTCAGGACATACCTCAAATTGTAACTGCATATTCTATTGATATAGATACACTTAAATCTAAAAACAATTTAATATTTAATTAATGTTAAAAAGAAAAAAAACTAAAATTGTAGCCACCTTAGGCCCAGCAACTAGCACGAAGAAAGTTCTAAAAGGAATGTTAGATGAAGGAGCTAACGTGTTTAGAATTAACTTTTCGCATGCCAACTACGACGATGTAAAGGAGCGCATTAAAATGATTCGTGAATTAAACGAAGAATACGGATATAACGCTGCCATTCTAGCCGATTTACAAGGTCCAAAATTACGAGTTGGAACCATGAAAGGAGAGGTTTTTGTTAATGAAGGAGATGAAATAGTTTTTGCCACTGGCAAACGATTTGAAGGAACCAAGGAGCGTGTTTATATGACTTACGATAAGTTTCCAGAAGACGCACAGCCTGGTGAAAGAATTCTTTTAGACGATGGAAAACTGATTTTTGAAGTAGTATCTTCCGACAGAAAAACTGAAGTAGTAGCTCGTGTAATACAAGGTGGTCCTTTACGTTCTAAAAAAGGAGTTAATCTTCCTAATACGAACATTTCACAACCAGCACTTACGGAAAAAGATATAGAAGACGCCCTTTTTGCTATAGAACAAAAAGTAGATTGGATAGCCCTTTCCTTTGTACGTCATGCTGAAGACTTAATGCAATTAGAAGAATTAATAAGTAAGCATAGTGATCATAAAATTCCAATTATTGCTAAAATTGAAAAACCTGAAGCGGTAGAAAATATCGACAAAATTGTTGCTTACTGCGATGGTTTGATGGTGGCTCGTGGTGATTTAGGGGTTGAAATTCCAGCTGAAGAAGTTCCATTAATTCAAAAACAACTCGTTTTAAGAGCGAAACAGGCTAGAATTCCTGTAATTATAGCTACACAAATGATGGAAACCATGATTTCCAGCCTTACTCCTACCAGAGCCGAAGTAAACGATGTTGCTAACTCGGTGATGGATGGTGCAGACGCGGTAATGCTTTCAGGTGAAACTTCTGTAGGAAGCTATCCTGTTCAAGTAATTAGACAAATGGCTAATATTATTAAAAGCGTGGAAGATTCGCCTTTAATTAAAGTCCCACAGGTTCCACCTCATATTCGTACCAAACGATTTATAACAAAATCTATATGTTACCATGCGGCTAATATGGCAAACGAAATTGATGCTAAAGCTATTTCTACCTTGACGAATAGTGGATATACCGCATTTCAAATTTCTGCTTGGAGACCAAGTGCCCATATTTTAGTATTTACTTCTAACCGACGCATTTTAACTCAATTAAGTTTACTTTGGGGAGTTGAAGCATTTCATTATGATAAATTTGTTAGTACAGACGAAACCATAGAGGATGTTAACACGATAGCTTGTCAAAAAGGGTTTTTAGAAGTTGGAGATATGTTAGTAAGCTTAGCAGCTATGCCAATTCAAGAAAAAGGAATGGTAAATACGTTGCGTATTACTGAAATTACAAACAATAACTTTTAAGAATTATACAAAGATTGTTATTCTTTAATACCCAAAAATTTTTAAATAACACGAATACTTATTTCACCTTATAAATAAGTATTCGTGTTTTCAATTTTTAATATAAGCCGTTCTCAGAGGCTTTTTTTATTTTTCACAACTCACAAGGAGTGCCGAGTTTCAATCAACCGCTTCCGCATTATTAAATTCAATTGTGAACATACTTTTACCTTCATTACTATAGCTAACCGTACCCTTTAATTGTTTGGTAAGTATATAAATTAATTGCATCCCAAGAGAATCGGAATTTTCTAAAACAAAATCCTTTGGTAATCCAGGACCATTATCTGAATAGACTAGAATATACGAGCCATTATTAGGTGTAATGTTTATTTCAAGACTATTGGATCTATTAGGTTTAAAAGCGTATTTATATGAATTTGTAATTAATTCATTTAAAATCAACCCAAATGAAGACATCGT
Source organism: Xanthomarina sp. (assembly GCF_035306605.1). NCBI lineage: Bacteria > Pseudomonadati > Bacteroidota > Flavobacteriia > Flavobacteriales > Flavobacteriaceae > Xanthomarina > Xanthomarina sp. Next base: position 15,236 of record NZ_DATGNR010000035.1, read on the forward strand.
CTCTGAGTCGAGAATAATATCCTCTGAAATATTTATTGTTTTCTTTGGTAGAATATCCTTATTACCAATTATTTCTTCAATAAATTCAATCAGCTGATTGACATATTCAAAGGTATTTACATCTTGCAAATTTGTGCTTCCATATAATTTCTCATGCACCAAAGCCATGGATTGTATTCTATTCCTACTTTGTTCTAAAGCCGCTAAAATTTTAGGGTCCTCATATTCACCTTCTTGTAAGGTTAGCAAGTTGGCTATCATTTGCATGTTATTTTTTACACGATGATGTATTTCTTTAATTAAAGTATTTATTTTATCCAGTTTATACTTTAGTCGGTTATTCTTTTCCTCAATTTCTTCATTAGCTAAAATCAACCGATTATTTAGGCTTCTATTTTTTTTAATTTGCATCAATACAATAAAAGAAAAAAGAGACAGTGAACCATACCAAATATAGGTTACTATATATACGATTTTTGGACTTTTAGGCGGAATTTTATAGGCGCTGCCTACTGTTAATTTTAAACCAAAAACATCTAAATCTGAATAGATAAAATGCTCTTCAGCCACATTAAAATTCTTATAGTAAGAATCGTCCCGAGATGTATTGAATATTTCCGTATTATCATAAATAACCTCACGCGTAATGTCAATAGAGTCGTTCACTACAAAGCTGTGCATAAAATGTTCGCTATTGAGTCCATTATAAAAATACTCTAATAAATACTTTACATTTAAAATAGACGAGAAGTAGCCTACCACTTCATTCTCAGAATTTTTAACTCTAAAATTAAAAGGGAATCCAGTCCATCCTTCGCGTAAATTAATAGGAGCATATAATCTAATTTTATCTGTCTCCATTAACTTGTTTAACTCCTGAATTTCTTCCTCTGTTCTTAAATCTTTCACATTAAGCCCTACTAATCCAGGCGCATCCAATTCGGTTGGAGAAACAACAAATTTAAACTCGTGGTTGGTATTAATATAATCAACAACAATAGAATCCTTGAAGTTCAAATCTCGTAATAGATCGTTTAAAAAACCTTGAAACTCCGTTTCATTAGGAAACACCTTAACATTTTCAATATGAGACCGGATGGAAGAAACTAAAACAGAATAAACATCGATTCCTGCTTTTGCCCTAATAACAGCATCTGAGTGGAATTTCAATAATTCGTTACTATTTTTTGTTTTAAGTGAGTTGCTATAATCCTGAAGAAGAGATTGTATAATACCTGCTCCTATTATAATTGCAAATATTAATACGATATAATATTTATATGTTTTGAGCATTCACATTTTGACTTAACACTATGACTTATTAGAACTCTAGCATACAAGATAATTAAAAATGAAAAAAAACTCACCTAAATTACTCGTTAATTTTGAATACATCGTCGTGTTTCTATTCCCAGGCGAACTAAAAATCAAACTTTAATTGAACATCTACATATTTAGACAACTCCTCTTGAGTCCTTGGTTTAGATTTTTCGTTGTTTAAATTCGACATAGAAATACCTAGTAATCGAACGGAATTACTTAATTTTTCTTGATAAAGCAGATCCTTAGCTACATCTAAAATCAAGTTTTTATCTCTAATAAAATAAGGTAAAGTTTTACTTCGTGTATGTAATGTAAAATCGCTGTACTTAATTTTTAGGGTGACTGTTTTCCCTGAAACGTCGCTTTTCACTAAGCGTTTAGAAACCTCTTCTGCTATATGATTTAATTTTTCAAGCATAAATATTTCACTCGATAAATTTTCGTGGAACGTCCGTTCGGCTGCTAAAGATTTTCTGGTTCTATGAGGTCTCACTTCCGAATTGTGTATGCCTCGAACAATATGATAATAAAAACTTCCAGATTTTCCGAAATGTTCCTCTAAATACTCTATAGATTTCAGTTTTAAATCTTTTCCAGTAAAGATTCCCAATTGGTACATTTTTTCAGCAGTTACCTTTCCTACCCCATAAAACTTTCTAATATCTAAGGCCTCTAAAAAGTCTATTACTTCTTCTGGATTTACTGTTTTTTGGCCGTTAGGTTTATTGAAATCACTAGCTATTTTAGCCACAAATTTATTAATGGAAATTCCTGCAGAGGCTGTTAAACCTACTTCGTTAAAAATGCGTTCCCTAATTTCCTTTGCAATTAAACTGGCACTCGGATTTCCCTTTTTATTTTCGGTAACATCTAAATAAGCTTCGTCTAAAGAAAGCGGCTCTACCAAATCGGTATACTCGTGGAATATTTTTCTTATTTGTTTTGAGATTTCATGATATCTATCGAATCGTGGTTTTACAAAAATAAGATCTGGACAATTACGTTTAGCCTGAGCTCCACTTATAGCGCTTCTAACGCCATATTTTCTTGCTTCATAACTAGCGGCTGCCACCACCCCTCTTGTCCCGCCTCCTCCCACTGCAATTGGTTTTCCTTTAAGTTCGGGATTATCCATTTGTTCAACAGACGCATAAAAGGCGTCCATATCAACATGAATAATCTTTCTAATAGGTAAATTGTCTTGCATCATGTAAATTTATAATATCTTTATCGAAACTACATCTCAAAATGGGTAAAACAGCAATCATATTAGGAGCGACCGGTTTGACAGGAGGCCTACTTTTAGAGCATCTTCTAATAGATGACCGATACGAGAAAATTAAATTGTTTTCGAGAAAAACTTGTGGTATAACACATAATAAAATTGAAGAACATCTTCTAGACTTATTAGATTTAAAAGAGCAAAAGGACCTGTTTGTCGCTAACGAAGTTTTCTGTTGCATTGGTACTACAAAAGCGAAAACTCCAAACCAAGAACAATACCTTGAAATAGATTATGGTATTCCCGTGATGGCTGCTCAGCTTTGTAAGGAAAATAATATACCAACCTTTATTGTTATATCAGCAATGGGCGCAGATAAACAAAGCAAACTTTTTTATAACCGGACAAAAGGTAGAATGGAAGAAGCTGTTTTAAAAGAAAAAATTACAAACACTTATATTCTTCAACCCGCGTTAATTAGTGGAGATAGAAGCGAAAAAAGAATGGGTGAAGATCTAGCCAAAATATTTATGAAACTTGTCAATCCGTTTTTATTGGGTTCTCTTTCTAAGTACAAATCCATTCATCCAATAAGCATTGTAAGATGCATGATATTTTTAGCAAATAATTTATATCCAGAAGTTAGAATTCCATCAGATTACATTAAAAAATTAGCAACCAACAAATAAGTTTCCATTTTCTTGGGATATGAATATGATTGAAATTGAAAGAAAATTTTTAGTAAAAAATGAAGCTTTTAAAGACGAAGCATTCGAACAAATTTATATAAAACAAGGCTTTTTAAATTCAGATAAAAAAAGAACTGTACGCATAAGGATAACGAATAGTCATGGGATGTTAACCATTAAAGGTTTATCGGACGAAAATGGATTATCCCGATTTGAGTGGGAAAAAGAAATTAGTAAAACCGATGCTGAAGCACTTTTTAAATTATGTGAAGAAGGAATAATTGAAAAAACTAGATACTTAGTAAAAAAAGGAAATCATACCTTTGAAGTTGATGAATTTTACGGTGACAACGAAGGATTAATTATTGCTGAAATTGAATTAAATCACACCACAGAAATATTTATAAAACCTGAGTGGTTAGGAAAAGAGGTAACTGGAATGACTAAATATTATAATTCGCAATTAAGTAAACAACCTTATAAAAATTGGTAATATGAAAACTATAAAAATTTCAATTTTTGCTCTCATTTGTTCATTTGCATTTGTAGGTTGTAAAAATGATAAAGCAGCTACGGTCGAGGATTTAAAAGACTCATCACCTTCTATTGAAACGGTAGAGAAGGAAATAGACTCTATTTATGAAGATGTAGCAGTTGTTCCTATTAAGAAAACTACTAAGGAATTAAAAGAAGAACTTACTGCTAAAGGTTATAAAACCTTTGATTATGTAGATGAAAAAACCAAGGATACCATTTTAATGCAGCAATATTTTATGGCCTTTTTAAAAAGCGGTCCAATCCGTTCACAAAACGAAGAAGAAGCAGCATTACTCCAAGAAGCCCATTTATCTCATTTAGGAAGAATGTATGACGAAGGTTTTGCCGACTTAATTGGACCTTTTGGTGATGATGGAAAAATTCGTGGTATTACGGTTTACAATGTACCCACGCTAAAGATGGCAGATAGTTTAGCCAAATTAGATCCCATGGTAAAAGCGGGTAGATTGGAAATTGAAATACACCCGTGGTGGGTTGCTAAAGGCTATTCGTTAAGATAAATTTATTCTGAAATAGTGATATATCGTTTGGCTTCGTTTCCAAATCCATCTACAACTGTAATTAAATGTTTTCCTTTTTCAGGAATTATAGCAAACTCATGAATTTCTTGAGTGCTTCCTAGAAATTTATCATTCAAGTACCAAAATACGGTGGTTTCAGGTTTTGAATGAGCTATTTGTAAAATTAATTCATTGGTACTTCCATCAAAATTTTTAGGAAGGAAAACACTGTTGTTTTCGTTGGGATAAATAAATTGCATAGAAATAGTATGATTGCCCATACAATCTGTTCTAAATGGTGGTAGAACTTTATAAAATGGGTTTTTAGTCTTGTAATAATATGCCATCAATGGTGGTAGTACAAACCACGATTTATGTACAATATTGGAAATAGCTTCACAGGAAGAATTCACTTGATATTGTTCTGAAGCATCCACATGTACCAAAACATGATACGGACAAGCTCTGGTTTTTAATCCGGATATTTGGATAAACTTGTTCTCAACCACATCACAATTTACCGAGGCTCGATGTCCACTTTTTTTACAAATACTTACTTCCTGCATCTCATCAAACGGTTTAGCAAACCAGTTGCTATTAGGTAACAGATTAAAAACTTCAAATAATATAGGAGCTGCAGTTTGCACACCAACCAAACCAGGTCTACCTTCACCATCGGCATTACCCACCCAAACACCAACTACATAATCTTGGGTAGTTCCAATGGCCCAGGCATCACGAAAACCAAAACTTGTACCGGTTTTCCATGCTATTTGTTTTGAACCATCATAAAACTCCCAATTATCATCCCCTTCTGGCCTATTCACTTCCTTTAAGCTCTCGTAAGTAAGATAAATGGAAGCAGCGTCAAACAGAGTTTTTTCTTTTGTTTTTTTTCCAAAGTCAACCGTTTCAGAAGCAAAAAATGTGGGTTCACAGAACTCGTTTGTAAAATACTCACTAGATGTTTCTGAAAAATGATTTAAAGTTGAAGAAAGTCCGGCATAGCTTTTACATAAATCCCATAAACTACTTTCGGCTCCACCCAAAATAAGTGATAAACCATAGTAGTTTGCCGTTTGAGAGATGTCTTTTAAATTTAGTTTTTTTAAGTACTGATAAAATCTGTCTAGTCCAAATTCTTGAAGCATTCTAACTGAAGGCACATTTAAAGAGCGTGACAACGCCTGACTGGCCTGAACTGCGCCATCGTAGCTTTTATTATAATTCTCAGGGTTATAACTGCCAAATTGCGTTGGGACATCGGCAACCAAAGTGTTTGGCAGCATATCTCCTGCATCTAAAATTGCTGCATATAAGAATGGTTTTAAAATACTCCCTGGACTTCGTGGTTTATCAATAACATCCACGTCTTTTTGGTGTAACTTATCAGTGGGCGTATTACCAACATAAGCTAGGACTTCACGCGTTTTAACATCTAAAACTAAAACAGACGCATTATGAATATCATTTTGTTTTAATTGATTGTAATGTGATTTTACAATTTGGTTAGTCCGTTCCTGCAAGTGGTTATCAATAGTCGTTTGAACCCGCTTTCCTACATGTGTTTGTGCTACTTTTTGTAATAAATGAGGTGCTATTTGTGGTAAGGCATAAGGTTTCTGAGGTAAATTTTCAGCTATAGATAGTTGGTAAGTTAAAGTATCAATAATTTTATTTTCCAATAACTTTTGAAGTAAACGATTGCGTTTTTTTAGCAATAGTTTCTGATTTTTCCCAGGATAAATAAGGCTTGGTGCATTAGGTAAAACGGCAAGAGTTGCACTTTCAGCCCAAGACAGTTGTTTGGCATCGCGGTTAAAGTAACGCCAAGCCGCTGCATCCAATCCAACCACATTTCCACCAAAAGGAGCATGACTGCTATAATAAGCTAAAATTTGATTTTTACTTTCACTTAACTCCAATCGTGTGGCTAAAATAATTTCAATAAATTTTTCAAAATACGTGCGATGTTTCCCTTTTCGAGATAAACGAATTACTTGCTGTGTAATGGTACTTCCTCCACGTTTGATTTTATCTGATTTTAAGTTATCTCTAAAGGCCTTAAAAATAGATATAGGATTAAATCCTGGATGTTTATAAAAATAAGCATCTTCAAACTGAATCACACAGGTTTTAAACTTCTCCGGAATACTTTCGTTATGAGGAAACCTCCACTGCCCATCACTTGCTATTTGAGCTCCTAACAGTCGGTTGGTTTTACTAGTTATAACCGTAGCAGTTGGATCGGTAAAAAGCTGATTCGGTAAACAGAAATAGTAGATAACAAGTAGTGTAAATACTATTCCCGATTTAATTTTATGGGTTTTTATGTAGGTGATTATTTTTTTCATGCCCAATTCCGATGTTGTCAGGAATCTCATTGTTTTTCGATTCAAAACTAAAATCAGTTTATTTTATTTTGACATACGGATAAGGTAATTTAGACCTGGTTTTTACATTCATTATTTTTCTATAGTAATCCATTGCCCTTTACTACGAACCAAATAATCATTGTCGTACATAGCTTCTGCTTGAATACCCGGCAAATAATAGGTTCCTAAAAAAGAAGCATTTAACATGATATTAAATGTTTTACTTCCTTGATTTCCTTTTTTAGGTAAATCGAAATAAAAATTAACCTCATTATCACGAATATCTGTATAACGGGCTTGACTAGTTGTTGCTTCACCAAAATCGGTAAAACGAGTGTTGACAATTTCCCATCCAGATGGAAATAATTGCGTTAGTGCCACGTCGTTAATATTTTCACTCTTCAGATTGCTTATGTTAATTGTCGCAATAAAATCCTGACCCTGTTTTAAATTTGAAATATTTATTTTATTACCATGCAAATCTTTATAAACAACCGAAGCGCTCAATCCACGTTGTTCAACTAGTTCTTCTCCTAATGACAATTTTCCAGAGCTCAGTACACGTACATACACTAAATTTTGGTTTTTATTGTTAATTATTAATTCATTAGAGCCTTCTTTAATTGGTAAATTGCGTTGTGCAATGGCTTTTTTAGAAGTGATATTTTCAGGCTTTCCATTTATAGTATATTCCAAATTCAGGTCTTTACCTCCATTAACTTCAACCATTTTGGTCATTGCCAATAACGAATAAGCTGTAGTTTGTGTACTCATCCAACGATTGCTTGACAAACTTTTTGCTATATATTCTGCTAATTCGCGTTGTTTTGGATTTTTAGTAAGCACCATTGTTTCTAAAGCCATAGCGCGATTTCTATCTACGGATCCGTAGGTGTAATAATTGTATTCTAGTGCTTGAAAATCCATATTAGCTGTTTTTGAAATGGCTGAACTTGCCTCATTCTGTCCTGCTAAGGCATAAGCTGCAGCCAAGCGCCATTTCCCTTCATTAGATATTTCACTAAATTCTCGAAGTCTATTCATAGCTGCTAAATCTGGGCTTCCCGCTAGAGCTAAAGTATAAAGTCGATAAGCTTGTGCTAAATCAGCATTATAAGCTTTATAGCTTGGACGCCACTCACGAGCAGCTTGTTTTTGGTATGCTAACCAATTACTCTTAAAAGTTAAAGGTAAAACATAACCTTTCTTTTCGGCTTCCAACATAAAATGACCTGTATAAGAGGTAGACCAATCGTTAGCGGAGTTTTCTCCCAACCAATAGCTCATCCCTCCATTTGGTAATTGATATTGAGCGAGACGCTTAATTCCTCGTTCGATATTTTTTTGAATTTCTTGGTTTTTATCCAAGTCTAAATCAAAAATATCATTCAAGTATAACTGAGGAAACAGTCCTGAAGTTGTTTGCTCCAAACATCCATGTGGATACTGTATTAAGAATTGCAAACGACGTGTAAAATCCATTGGAGGTAAAGTTGAAAATTCCACAGTTGCCGAATTTGTACCTTGTTCTCCAAAAGTTGAAAATGTAAGTGTTTCTTCAGCATTATCTGCAACCGATTTATCAATTAATTTTGATGAAATCGGGTTTGGATTCACTACATCAATTTCGACTTTATAAGTCGACTTTTCGCCATTTCCAGTAGCGATAACCTCAATGGTATTGAAACCTTTTGCCTGACTAACATCTAGTTCAAAATAACTCATTTGCTCATCGGGTCTAGCAAAACTCAAAGTTTTAGTTTTGTCGCCAACCACTGTAATACCTTTACTTAAGTTTAAACTAATTGCAACATTTTTCACTTTGTCTTCCATTGCAAAAACGGTCACAGGTAGGGTTACTTTTTCGCCTGGACTTAACTTACGAGGAAGCGAGGCTAAAACCATCAAAGGCTTTTTAACCTCAACAGTTTTATCGGTACTACCATAGGCTTCATTTTCGGCATTACCAGCAACTACCATCGTACGAACAGCACCAATATAATTTGGTAATTTTAAAGTATGGGTCTTGCTTTCTCCTGCCTTAAGCTTAAATGGTCCTAAATAGGTAACTACAGGTTTAAAGCGATTGGCTTTTTTGTTTTTACCGGCTTCCGCACTATCGTCTCCTCCAATGGCAAACACATGGTCTATACTACCGGAATAAGCTCCAATTACATCGTCAAAAACATCCCAAGTTTTAACGCCTAAAGCCTCACGAGCATAGAATTCATTCCAAGCATTTGGAGTTTTAAAACGTGTTAAATCCAACAAACCTTCCTCTACCATGGCAATAGTATAGGTCATTGTTTTGTTAGTTTTCTCTGAAACAGTTACTTTGAATTCTTGATCTGGACGAAGCGCATCCGGCATTTTAATTTGTGGCTCTAAAATAGTATTTGGATCTTCAACCATGATTGGAATAACTCCGAACAGTCGAATTGGCAAGTCGTTTGCTGTAATGGCATGAGGCTGCAAAAGCGAAATATTAATAAAAACGTTAGGTGCCATTTCTGGCGTAATTAAAATATTAACAATGGTTTCACCTTGTTGAGTTTTCACCCATTTGGATTCCAAAACTTCTGTACCGTTTTCAACACTCACTAAAGCACGACCTTCACTTCCTGAATTAAAAGTAATCGTAGCTGTTTCACCTACATTATAAGTTTTTTTATCTGCTGAAAATACTAGCATTTTCGCAGCTTCCTTATCGTTTGAAGGCGCTTTTTCCCACCAATTTTTATAAAAATAAGCCGTGCGCCCAGTAGCATGTCCACTTTCCGGATCCACTACTCGAATTAAGTAACGTCCACGCTCATTATCTGGAATATTTAAATTGAAACTTCCTTTTCCCTGCGTATTTGTACTAACTTTAGTATCGAAATATGGTCGATGATAATTGCTTGAAACATAGCTTGAAAGGTTATCATAAGAGGAATTCCACCACCAACGCCATTCAATTTTGTAAATTTTTACTTCCAAATCCTTGCGTTGAACGGGCTTTCCATCCTTATCCACCACAACCACGTCAAAGGTTTGGTTTTCATCTGTATAAAAAGAACCATAAGCATTTTCTTCTGGAGAACGAAGACCTACAAAAGATTTGTAAGGAGCATAAGGCATTGTAAAGGCATCCATAGAGAAGTCTCCGCCATTTTCAAAAGCACGTACTAAAAACTGAACATTTAACATGCCAGGAGCATTCTTTCCAACTTTTAGCTTATTATTAATTTGTGCGATACCTTCGGGGTTGACATTTCCTTCAAACACATTAATTTCTTCTGTATCAAACTCCCTAGTTGGATCGGAAAAAACATAATTCTTATAGTTTTTAAAACCAGTATTCGAGCTGCTTATTTTCGCTTTAATTTCAGCTTTTAAATTTTTACCAGGTGCACCATGCAGCCATTTTACGTCTAAAGTTCCTTTTAAAGGTTCGTTGTTGGTTAGGATTTCATTTTCGAAATCGATTTTAATTTTTAAGCGGTTCGGTTTTACCGTTTCAATTTTCAAAGTCTTATGAAACGTAGCGCCACCAACAGATACTTTCGCAGTATAATTACCTGTTTTATCCTCTCTATTGGTTGGAACAATAAATTTATAAAAGTTGTTAAGATGGTCTGTGGTTATATTTTTATAGGTCAATTTTCCATTTGGATCTGTAATTTCCAATTTAACAGGATGTCCTTTTGGAAGCGGATTGGCTTTATCATTCAGCATAAAAGTTAAATGTAAGGTGTCTCCGGGACGCCAAACACCTCTTTCGCCATATAAATACCCCTTAAGCCCTTTTTGCAATTTATTACCAGAAACATCAAATTTGCTTAAGGATAGCGAGTTTCCGTCGTTTAATTTTACATAGCTGGTGCTTTTTCCTTTTTTAACTATGGCAAAAGCTGCGTGTTTATCGATATCGAATGTGATAAAACCATCAGAATCCGTATAAAGCGTAGCTAATGCTTGTTGTTGAAAATTATAGAGTGTTACTGCAGCATTTGCTTCTGGATTCGTGGTTAAAATATCAGTAACCGCAAAATAATAGGAATTATGTTCGCTGCGTTTTGCAATAACACCCAAATTGGATGCCAATATATTTTGTGATACTACGCGATTTTCGTTATAATATGCATCATGACAGGGATTTTCGCGTTCGCTCCAATTATAGGAGTAGTTTTTATAACGATAAATCAATCCATCCCAATACGCTTCTTCTTTTAAATCGTCGTCCTCGGTATAGGCTTCTTCAGAATAATCGCCACCATAATAATCGTCTTCGTAATAATCTTCATATTCGTCGTCGCTTATTGAAGAACTTGAGTTAGCAGTACAGTCATATAAAGAATAGTCCTTATTAAAACTTAATTCTACACGATAAATGGCACCTGGATCGGCATTTATAAACTTTGAAAGATCAATACTATAGGCTCGCCATTTCCCTGTGTTTTCAGCATTAGTTTGTAATTCTATGGTTTTTTTAGCAACTCGACGTCCCACTCGTTTAACAGAATGCTCATCGTCGCTATACAAAGAATTATCTTGTAAAAATTGAAGAATATTGTCCTCGTAAATTTTAATCACCCGAACATCTACGGCTTTTAAATTAACCGCTTCAAAATTAAATTTAAGCTCTTTAGAGTTTGGAAGAATGGTTCCATTGCTTATTAATCGGACTTGTGGTTTAAGGTCTTCAAATGTGAGTTTTTCTGAGAAAGGTTTTTTGAGTTTAAAACCATCGGTATTTGAAATCCCCTGGAAAACATCCACTTGAATGCTGCCAACTAATTTACTTTCAGGATACACTTTTAAGATATTTCCATCAACTATAAACTTTGGATTTATTACTTTTTCAATAGTAACTAACCCCTCAAAATTTTGTTGTTTTTTTAATGGGTCGGAAAAGTTAATAGAAATAAATTGTTCTGGTGACTGAGTAACTTCAACCTTAGTGATTGTGAAATTATTAATTCCAGGAATTGTAAATTTATTTTCACCCGTATTATCTGCACTTATTGCTTTTCCTTGCCACTTAACAAGTATTTCAGAATCTTCAATTTCTCTGTGAATGCTATCTATTTTAAAATCGAATACTTTTGCCTTTTCGTTATATTCATTAAAAACAATAGACAATTTTTTACCATTTTGAGAAGCTTCAACCAATTGCTTAGCTTTTTCCAAAGAAATAACATCTGACGTACGTAAAACAGCTTCAACATACTGCCATTTTTTACTGTAGGATTGTAAATTGTTAATGGAAACAGAAAAATTAGGGGTAATGGTTTTAAATTGAAAACTATAACTTCCTAAGTTTTTCGGGATATCCTTATAGATTTTATCTAGCTTAACTGTAACGCTATATTCAGTACCTGGATCTAGAGCTTCATCTGGTTTGAAAATTAGTGCGTGTTTATTAACTATTATTAATTTACCTGATACATGAGGGGTAATAGAAATTATATTATCTGTCAACTCCTGACCCATTTCCCAACCTTCAACATCTTTTGCTAAATTAATTTGAATAGGATCCTCGATAGAACTCAAACCCGATGTAGTAAAACTTATGTACTCTCGGAATTTAAAAATATTATCTGTTTCTACTTCTTTCTTTTTACAAGAAGCTATAAAAGTTAAGATAACAACAAGGGTTATGAGTTTTTTAAAAGACATATTTCAACAGTTTTTCAATGACAAAAAGTTATGAGAATTTAAGCGATATCCAATTATGTAAAATAAGGATAAAAAAGCGGATTTTAGAGACAATTTAATTTAAAATAAAAGGGTATGCTAATTTTCATTTTCTTTATAAATTCCTAAGGTTAAATCGCCTTTATCGTTCATCGTAGCACGGTACATACCATCCGTATTGAACTCCATAACCATATTTCCGTTTTTATCAACTGCAATAATTCCACCATCACCGCCAAGTTCTGGTACTTTTTTCTGAATAACTTCCCTTGCAGCCTCTTGAAGTGTTAGCCCTTTATAGTCCATAAGTGCGGAAATGTCATGGGCAACCATTGCACGAATAAAAAACTCGCCCCAACCCGTACTTGAAACCGCACAAGTATTATTATTAGCATAAGTTCCCGCTCCAATAATTGGTGAATCACCTACCCTTCCCCAACGCTTGTTGGTCATTCCTCCTGTAGAAGTTCCTGCCGCCAAATTACCGTGTTTATCTAAAGCAACACACCCCACTGTTCCAAATTTAGAATCTTTAATAGTGGCATCATAAAAAGCGGATTTATGGCCTGCTTTTTTGTTTGCTTCAAAGTTTTTTACGCGTTCCAATGAGTTCATTCTGTCCTCTGTATAAAAATACGTTGAGTCAACAATTTCTAATTCTTGTTCTTTAGCAAACATATCCGCTCCATACCCAGCCAACATCACATGTGGAGAACGTTCCATAATAGCTCTTGCCAAACTAATAGGGTTTTTAACTGTTTTGGTGCCGGCCGAAGCTCCTGCGTTTAAAGTTTTTCCATCCATTATAGAGGCGTCCAATTCATTTGTACCTGCATTGGTAAACACAGCTCCCTTACCAGCATTAAATAAAGGTGAATTTTCCATAATGTGAATGGTTTGCTCAACAGCGTCTAAACTACTACCTCCATTTTTTAAAATATTATGACCCACCCGAATAGCTTCTTCTAATTTTAATTTATAAGCTGCTTCATCTTCAGCAGACATGTTTTCCTTTAAAATAGTTCCTGCTCCACCATGTATTACAATAGCATATTGATTGGTTTGAGTTGTTTCAATCGCTTTTGATTTTGAATAACCTTTCAGTTCCTCTTCGTTTTTACAACTAAAAAAAACAAGGTATAAACACAATAAGTATATCGAATTTTTCATAAAAACACATATTAAAATAGAAGACTTAAAGTTACATTATTTAGAAAAGCCATCTCAAGCTAAAACGACTTTTTATTCCTATCTTTGTATTTCTATTTAATAATCAGTAAAAAAAACAAGTGAATATGGAAGCAATTGCTACCGATTTCGGGATTGATAAGGCTCTAAAACAATTAGGGGTTAAGGATATAAATGAAGGAACTTCAACAGGTTCAAAAAACTTCGCTAACGGTGATGTTATTGAGAGTTATTCTCCTGTTGATGGGAATTTAATTGGAAAAGTTAAAACAACTACCAAGGAAGATTACGAAAAAGTAATTACTACTGCAACATCAGCGTTCTTAACTTGGAGAGCTATGCCAGCGCCTCAGCGTGGTGAAATAGTACGTCAGTTTGGAAATAAATTACGTGAATTAAAGGAGCCATTAGGTAAATTGGTTTCTTATGAAATGGGAAAATCTTTACAAGAAGGTTACGGTGAAGTTCAAGAAATGATTGACATCTGTGATTTTGCAGTTGGTTTATCAAGACAATTAAACGGTCAGACCATACCATCTGAACGTCCAGGACACGTTATGCGTGAGCAATGGCACTCTTTAGGAGTAGTTGGTATTATTTCAGCGTTTAACTTTCCAGTAGCTGTTTGGGCATGGAATACGGCTTTAGCTTGGGTTTGTGGTGACGTTTGTGTTTGGAAAGCCTCGGAAAAAACTCCACTTTGCTCTATTGCTTGTCAAAATATCATTGCCGGAATTTTAAAAGAAAACAACTTACCAGAAGGTATTTCAAACATTATTACTGGCGATTATAAAGTTGGTGAAATGATGACTACAGATACAAGAATACCTTTAATTTCTGCTACAGGATCTACAAGAATGGGTAGAATTGTTGGTGTAACTGTTGCACAACGTTTTGGAAAATCGCTATTAGAGTTAGGAGGAAACAATGCAATTATTATTACTCCAACAGCCGATTTAAAAGTAGTAGTTCCAGGAGCTGTATTTGGTGCGGTTGGAACAGCTGGACAACGTTGTACTTCAACTCGTCGTTTAATAATACACGAATCAGTTTACGATAAAGTAAAAGACGCCATTGTTGGTGCATACGGTCAATTAACTATTGGAAACCCATTGGATGAGAAAAATCATATTGGACCATTAATTGATAAAGATGCTGTAAATACATACTTAGCAGCTATTGAAAAAGCAAAAGCAGAAGGCGGAAACGTATTGGTTGAAGGTGGTGTTTTAGAAGGTGAAGGTTACGAGAGCGGATGCTACGTAAAACCAACGATCATTGAAGCTGAAAACCATTTTGAAATTGTACAGCACGAAACCTTTGCTCCTGTTTTATATTTAATGAAATATTCAGGTGAGGTTGAAAATGCTATCGAAAAACAAAATGGTGTTGCTCAAGGATTATCATCAGCTATTATGACGAATGAATTAAAAGAAGCTGAAAAATTCTTATCATTTGCAGGTTCTGATTGTGGAATTGCAAACGTAAATATAGGAACATCAGGAGCTGAAATTGGTGGTGCTTTTGGTGGTGAAAAAGAAACAGGTGGTGGACGTGAGTCTGGATCTGATGCTTGGAAAGTATATATGCGTCGTCAAACAAACACAGTAAACTATTCTGATGAGTTACCATTAGCCCAAGGAATTAAATTCGATTTATAGTATATAACTATTAGTGTTAATTTTTTAAAAGACCGTTTTCCCATTCGAGAACGGTCTTTTTACATATAATTAATTAACAAAGCCTTTGCATTTATACTAATTGCTTTTGCTTATTTTTGAAACTTATCTTTTTATCGAAGTCAAGTATTAAAACCATCTATATAACATTTTTATGAAAAAAATTATTATTTCATGTGTATGTGCAACATTCATTTTAGGTTGCGAAACAAACACAAAAAACACCGAACTAGAATTGAATTATCCTAAAACTAAAACAGTAGACACTGTAACCACTTATTTCGGAACAGAAGTTAAAGATCCATACAGATGGTTAGAAGACGATAGAAGTGCAGAAACTGCTGCATGGGTGAAAATAGAAAACGAGCTAACCAATGGATACTTAGAATCCATACCATACAAAGACAGCTTGAAAAATCGTTTGGAAACCTTATGGAATTACGAAAAAATTGGAGCACCTTCATCAGAAGGAGATTACAATTATTTCTTTAAAAATGATGGATTACAAAACCAATCTGTTCTTTATAGAAAGAAAAAAGATGGAACTGGAGAAGAGGTGTTTTTAGATCCAAATACATTTAGTAAAGATGGAACGACCTCTTTAGGCGGTCTATCTTTCTCAAAAAACAGCAAGATGCTTGCCTATTCAATTTCAGAAGGAGGAAGCGATTGGAGAAAAGTAATCCTTATGGATACAGAAACCAAAGAAATTATTGAAGACACTTTAGTTGATATAAAATTTAGTGGTACTTCTTGGTATAAAAACGAAGGATTTTACTACTCTAGTTACGACAAACCTGAGGGTAGCGAACTATCAGCTAAAACAGATCAGCATAAAGTGTACTATCATAAATTAGGAACTCCTCAAAAAGAAGATCTCCTTGTTTATGGAGGTACTGAAGATGAAAAACACAGATACATTACAGGAAAAGTTAGTGAAGATGACAGATTTTTATTTTTAGAGCCTAAGGTTTCTACTTCTGGAAATAAATTATATGTAAAGGACTTAAGTAAACCGAATTCATCCTTTGTTGAAATTTTAGGGCATACAGATAGTGACACGGGAGTTATTACTAATGATGGAGATACGCTTTATTTAATAACTAATTTAAATGCTCCAAATAGAAGAGTGGTAAAAGTATCAGCTTCAAACCCGACACCAGAAAATTGGGTAGATGTTATTCCAGAAACTGAACATGTATTATCTGCTTCAAAAGCAGGAAACTATTTATTTGCCGTTTATATGGTAGATGCTGTTTCAAAAGTATATCAATATAACTACGATGGTACAAAGGTTCGTGAAGTAGAACTTCCTGGACTTGGAACTGCTGGAGGTTTTTCAGCAAAAAAAGATGAAACAGAATTATATTATTCATTCACAAATTATATTACTCCTGGAAACATTTACAATTTTCAAATAGAGACAGGGGTTTCATCATTATACAGCAAACCAGAAATTGACTTTAATTCTAACGATTACGAAAGCAATCAGGTATTTTACACCTCTAAAGATGGCACCCAAGTACCTATGATTATTACTCATAAAAAAGGATTGGAATTAAACGGTAAAAACCCAACTATTCTATATGGGTATGGCGGGTTTAATATTAGTTTAACCCCTGCGTTTAGTATTGCTAATGTAGTATGGATGGAACAAGGCGGAATTTATGCTGTTCCTAATTTACGTGGCGGTGGGGAATATGGTAAAAAATGGCACGACGCAGGAACAAAAATGCAAAAACAGAATGTATTCGACGATTTTATTGCAGCCGCTCAATACCTAATTGATAACAAATACACCTCATCAAAATACTTAGCTATTAAAGGTGGATCTAACGGAGGTTTATTAGTTGGTGCGGTTATGACACAACGTCCAGAGTTATTTCAGGTAGCATTACCAGCAGTTGGTGTTTTAGATATGTTGCGTTATCATACTTTCACAGCAGGAGCTGGTTGGGCATACGACTATGGAACAGCTGAAGACAGTAAGGAAATGTTTAATTATTTAAAAAACTATTCGCCTTTACACAATATTAAAGCTGGGGTGGAATATCCTGCCACTTTAATTACAACTGGCGATCATGACGACCGTGTGGTTCCTGCACATAGTTTTAAATTTGCCGCTGAGTTACAAAGCAAACAAACAGGAGCAAATCCGACACTAATCCGAATTGAAACAGATGCTGGTCACGGAGCAGGAACTCCTGTGAGCAAAACCATCGAGCAAAATGCTGATATTTTTGGGTTTACACTTTATAATATGGGTTTTAAAACCTTACCTAAAAAGATAGATTAAGCTATAAAAGGCTTATATTCTCTCTAATAAATTTAAAGCCGTTTGAAATTTCAAACGGCTTTTTTTATACTATTTTTGTACTATGCTACAAGTAAAAAACCTCTCTTTTAAATACCAAAAAACACCAGTACTTCAAAACATAAATTTTGAATTAAAGGCTGGAGAACATGCCTCCATTATTGGTGAAAGCGGATCCGGAAAAAGTACTTTACTAAAACTAATTTACGGAGAATTAGATGTTGACAACGGCTCTATTTTTTGGAATGAAACTGAAGTACTAGGACCAAAATACAACTTAGTGGTTGGTTACGATTTCATGAAATATGTCTCGCAAGAATTCGATTTAATGCCTTTTACTACCGTTTCTGAAAATATTGGTAAATACTTATCTAATTTTTATCCTGAAAAAAAACAGACGCGCATAAACGAACTGTTGGAAGTGGTGGAGCTCACTCCTTTTGCCAACACCAAAGTAAAACTTTTAAGTGGCGGACAAAAACAACGTGTGGCCTTGGCTAGAGCCTTAGCCAATAAGCCGGAAATTATTTTATTGGACGAACCCTTTAGCCATATAGATAACTTTAAGAAACAAAGTTTAAGACGACGTTTGTTTCATTTTTTAAAAGAGAATAAAATTACCTGTATCGTTGCCTCACATGATAAAGAAGATGTTTTACCATACTCAGATAGAATGATTGTTTTAAACGATCATGAAATCGTGGCTAACAACAGTCCAACCTATTTGTATAAAAATCCTGGGACTCCATTAATTGCAGCGTTCTTTGGCGAATTTAATATCATTGACAAGAAGTTTGTTTATGCACATCAAATACAACGTGTAAACAAGTCAAATTTAAAGGCAATTGTAAAAACCTGCTACTTTAAAGGTTCCTTTTATTTAATTGAAGCAGATATAAATGGACAAACTGTATTTTTAGAACATCCAACATACATAAACAAAAATACAGAAATTTATCTGGCTATAGAATGTCAATAATTTTAAATTCCTGTTCTCGAAATCTAATGGAAGCTCCTATTTGCTTACCAAGCAACAATTTTCCTATGGGAGTTATTGGGGAAATGGCGTAAAACACCTGTCCCGAGAATTGTAATTCACCAGCACTAATAGAAATAAAGTAATTGGAAGACGTTGTTAATACAAGGGAGCCCATACAAACTGTATCCGAAGTTTTAGATATATCTATTTTAGAAAGTATCTCTAGGATTTTTTTTATTTCAGCCAATTGATTTCCTGCTTTTTCCCGTTCTAATTGCAACATGGCTCTTCCCGTTTCATGTTTATCTCCTGCACTACTTTTGGTTTCAGATGTTAAGGACTCTTGTATCTCTTCAATGGTTTTTTGAATGCTATTAAATCTATTATTACTAAACTCTTTACATTGAAGATATAATTGTTGCTTTAACTCTAAATTATTTTCCATCTTCCTTATTGTAATCTAGCTTACCAAAATACCCCATTTGTCTTACAATCCATGTTTTTCTACGCTCTATATAATTAGAAGCTGGACGGGCTTTAAATTTTAAGGGGTTTGGTAAAATAGCCGCAATTGATGCCGCTTCATATTGCGATAATTTTGAGGCAGGTTTATTATACCAATAAACAGCCGCCGCTTCAGTTCCATAAATACTAGGCCCCATTTCAATGCTATTTAAATACACTTCTATAATGCGTTCCTTTGTCCAAATACTTTCAATTAAAAAAGTAAAATACACTTCCAACCCTTTCCTTAACCAACTTCGTTCCGGCCATAAAAACACATTTTTAGCGGTTTGTTGGCTAATGGTACTGCCACCCTTAATACGCTTTCCTTTTTTGTTGTTTTCAAAAGCTTTTCCTATTGCTTCTACATCAAATCCATTATGCTTTAAAAAATTTTGGTCTTCGCTACAAATAACTGCCAGTTGCATATTTTTAGAAATTTTGTCTAAAGAAACCCAATCGTGCTTCCAACCAAATTTGTTTCCATTTTGATGGTTTTCAACCCCTCTAATAAGCATTAAAGGAGTTATTGGAACAGGAACCCATTTGTACAAAAACACAAAGCCTACGGAAAGAATAATTAAGCAAACTAGAATTTTTAAAATAAACTTGAAGAATCTTTTTAGCATATTAATCTATTAAATCCACTATTTCTCTACCAATTAAACTTCCAATGGCCACACCCATGCCACCTAATCTAACACCACAATACACATGATTTGAGAGTTGTTTTACAATTGGCTCCTTACTGGATCCAACTCCCATAATACCAGACCAACTATAGTCTATTTCAAAATCGGTATCGGGTAAAATTACTGTTTTTAAAAGTTCTTTTAATTTATTTTGAATAAGTTCTGTTTGGCCAAATTCCGTAGTTTCTTCAGTTTTGAAATCGAGATTTCTTCCTCCTCCAAAAAGAATTCTATCGTCAATATTCCTGAAATAGTAATACCCTTTATCTAAATGAAAAGTGCCTTCAATATGAAGATTTTTTATAGGTTTTGTAATTAGTACCTGTGCTCTAGCTGGTTTTACCGATTCTGAAATATGCTGTGAAGCAAAGCCGTTAGTTGTGAAAATAAGATTTTTACTTTGAAATTCTAAATGCTTGGTTTTCACCTGTACACTATTTACCTGATCCACATAATTCTCAACCAAAATATTATTTAAAATTTTGATACCCACAGATTGTGCCTTTTGAAGCAAAGCTTCCATCATTTTTCCAGTGTCTATTTGACCTTCAAATGAATTAAAGACATATGTTTCTTGAATATTCTTAAAATGAAACTCATTTTTCTTTAACGCAAAAACATTTTCTTTAAAAACAGGTTTCAACAATTTATTTACCCTTTCTCTTTCCGATAAACATGTTTCAAAAAGTTGAGAATCTTCGTTTGTAAATAGTTCATAACCGCCTAATTGCTGATAATAAATATCCTGATCTGATAAGGTTTGCCTTAAAAGTAGCAAGCCATCCATTCGTTTCTTAATTAGGTCAACGACCTCATCTTCAGAATGGGATTTTAAGTCATCCAAAATTTCGCTCAAACTTCCAAAGCAAGCAAAGCCGGCATTTTTAGTACTTGCTCCTTGCGGTAGCATGCCTTTTTCTAATATTAAGATTTTAGCCTTTGGAAAACGTCGTTTTAGATGTAAAGCACAATTAAGCCCAACGATACCACTTCCAACAATGGTGTAGTCTACGTTAGTAAACCAAGACTTATATTCCCAATATGAAAGATTCATTATATATAGGTTGAAATGTAAAACACTTTGGTAAACTTAATGATTTCACTGAAAAAAGAGATGTTATTTATTCATTATCTATTAGCACCTACTTGGTTAAATTATAAACAATAGGTATTTATTTAACAGTTAATCGATTAAAACATTAGCATTAAAGTGAAAATTTTTAAATATTCATTTAATTTAATATGTTTCGTAAAATTCAAACCTGTCTAATTATGAAAAAAAATTACGCCTTTTTATTATTTTTTGGATTCGCATGCTCAGTTTATGCACAGTTTCCAGCACCTTACTGCCCAGTAACATTCCCAAATGGAGTGGAGCCTATTACCTTGGTTGAACTAGCAGATATTAACAATACAAACCCTGCAGCTACATCTGGTGCCGTAGCTCACATTGATTTCACCAATATTTCTGGCACTGTTATCCCTGGAACTCCATATTCTGTTACCGTTAATGGTAACACAGATGGTGCTTTCACGAATCACATAACTGTGTTTATTGACTGGAATCAAGATGGCAATTTTGATGGTCCTAATGAAACATTTCAATTAGGGTCAATTTACAATAACCCTGGTAATGGAACTCCCGTTACAGGAACTATAGATGTTCCAGTAGACGCAGCCCCTGGAGCTACTCGAATGCGAGTAACAAAGCGTTTCAGTTCACCAGCTATTCCTTGTAACAATTCGGGATATGGGCAAGCACAGGATTATACTATTGTGGTAAACGCAGGAGCTCCATGTAACGGAACACCTACTGTGGGTGCGGTAACTGCTAGTGAAACTACTATATGTACAGGCATTCCTTTGACACTTTCTGCTGATGTAACACCTACCATGGGATATAGCTATCAATGGGAGTCTTCTACAGATAATGGTTCTACATGGGTAGCGCTTGGAAGCCCTCAATCAACAGTTACTTATATTGTTGCATCGCAATCTCAAGCAACTTCTTATAGATTAGTTGTAACTTGTACAACAGACAATCTATCTGCAACGTCTGCAGCTGTAGATGTGGCTCAATCACCATTTACGGATTGTTATTGTACGAATGCCATCAATTATGTTTGTAATGATGGAGATTTAATTCTTAATGTAACTTTCGGATCTATAAACAATGATTCTACATGTTCTGAGCCAACAGGCTACAGCGATTTTACAAATTCAGTTACACCTGCACAAATAGAGGCTGGGACTTCTGAAAACATTTCGGTAACTGTAGGTCCTTCTGGTGATGGCTGGCAATATGAATCTGTTGGTGTATTTATAGACTTTAACCAAAATGGAGTTTTTGATGATAGTGAATTTACGTATGTAGGAACAGGGTTAAATGAAGCTTTATCAGGGAATATTGTAATTCCTGCTGATGCCGTTATAGGGGTTACTAGAATGCGTGTAATTGTTTCTGCCTCTACCGCAACTGGTTTTGGACCTCAACATAAATGTGGACCAACTGATTCAAACAATCCTTTTGGAGAAATGGAAGACTATGCAGTTGAAATTACACCTGCCTTAAGCATTGGAGAATTTGAAAACTCAAAGTTCAGTATGTATCCAAACCCAACAAATGGTATTGTAACTCTTAATTTTGCTCAAGCTACACCTGTACAATCAATCTCAGTATATTCAATTACTGGACAACAGATTATTTCTAAACCAATTACAAATATTAGTAAAGAATATAGTTTGGATCTTGGAAATACAGCTGATGGTATTTATATGGTGAAAGTGCAAACAGAAAATGGCCAGTTTATAAAAAGAATAGTTAAACAATAAGGGTACACTATTTTAAAACTAACAAAACATTTAATTTATAAGACTCGTAAAAAAGAGTACCACAAAATGTTCTGAATAAAGAAAAACCTCGAAAATAATTTCGAGGTTTTTTTATGCTTATTAAACGGTGTTTTCTATAAACAATAGGCTTGATCAAAATATGTGATTTTGATACCTAAAAAAGCTCCGAAACTACTTTCGGAATTCTTATAAAAAAGGAACCTATTCAATTATTATTTTCTTAGTTAGCATGTTGCCTTTTCTTTCAATATTTAGCAAGTACATTCCTGAAGCTAAAGCACTAACATCAAGCGTTCTAATCAATGTTTTACTGTTATTAAATTGACTATAAACACGACGGCCTCTAATATCTATTATTGAGATATTTACATCTTCCGTATTATTTAGTTTAACATTTAGTGTTCCTGTGGTAGGATTTGGGTAAACACTGAATGTTTCTAAATTAAATTCGTCAACATTTATAGTTGTTTCAACGTTTACCGAATAGTCTTGAACCTGACCATAAAACCCATTTTCGCATGGGCCAAAATCATTATTTACTGAATTCGTGTTTTTCATTCCTATACGCATTGTTGTTGTCCCTAGAATCGCGTCATTTGGAATAGTAATAGTTAATGGAGATTCCGAACTTGGTTGGTTAGCTTGATTAATAATGTCTCCTAAATCGTATTCTTCTCCTGGATCGTCAAAGCTGCAGTTTTGATTCCAATCTATCCAAGCTTTTACAACATAAAAGAAATTGCCATCTGTATCTAGATTTACACTAAGATTATAACTTGATCCTATTTCAACATCCGTAGAAATTGATGTAAAATCTACATAAGGTGTACTACTCGAAGCCATATTTATATTATTAATGTCATTGAAAACAACTCCAGTCACACAATCTGAAATTGATGACTCTGGAACAGATGCGCAATGTCCATTAGTAATAGTAAGATTCGCTGTTACAGTTTTAACAATAGATGCCGATGTTCCGGTAACAGTTATCATATAATCTCCCGGCGTTGCATTTGAAAGACCTGTAACATTCATTGTAAATGTGCCATCAGCATTTAATGTTGGTGGTGTAAAAGTGTAATTAACTCCAGTAATTTCCGGTGTTATAGTTGCCGAGAAAGTAGTCGATTCAGAAAACCCGTTGGAAACTACATAATTGAAGTCGTAACTTAACTCATCTAGGTTACAAATAGTTTGGCTTCCTGACATATTACTTATACTAAAATCTGAATTCCCATTAATTGCGAAAGCATTAGAAACTGCGTAAAAAAGATTATCTGCAGCCTCCACTAAAATTTTGGCATTGGTTGAATTTGCAATGTTTGGAACAGTAATACTTGCCGTTCCTGTATTTGGAACTCCAGAAGCCAAAGTGGTATCGAAATCAACTCCGTTAGCGGCAAATAGAATATTCACTGTTTGGCAGTTTATTGGCGCCATATTGGATTGTCCTACAGTCCAATTTACGGTTTGCGTACTATTTTGTGCCCAAGTTGGAGGTGTAGAAACTGTAAAAGGAGGAGCATCAACAACTGTAACAACAACATTATCTGAAGCTGTGTTTCCACCAACAGAAGAGTTATCTCTAACGGTAAGTAAAAAATTCATGGTTCTTGCTACAGAAGGAACAACTTCCCAAGTTGAAGCAAGAGAACCTGAAAGAACCGTGCTAAATGCCGGCATATATCTATCTGGTGAAGCCGATGGAGTAAGGGACCTAAAAGCCGGTCCAACCGTAGAGCTTGAAACTGGAGGCATTTGCGCAGGGGTCGGATCGCTTTGTTCCCAACAATAGGTAAGCGTATCTGAATTAGTATCAGTTGAAACACCTCTTAAAACAAAAGCTGTTGATTTTGGAATAGAGTAATCAGGGCCAGCACTTGCTGTGGGAGCCGTATTTCCTGTTGGAGTATTCTCGCTACAAGTACTATTTCCAACCGAAATATTCAACCACATTTCTTTTAAATTATCTCCATTAAAATAAGCGTCGCTATTATTTTGAACGTTAGGAGAACAAATACCTGCATAGCCCATAATAGTAGATGCACTACCAGGTTCTACCGATTTACTAGATCTATTACAGTTGTTATTTTGAGTATGGTTTCCACCAAATTGGTGCCCCATTTCATGAGCCACATAATCTATATCAAAACTATCTCCCATTGGGGAACTTGAACCTGTAACTCCACCCGCCTTCAAATTAGTACAAGGAGAGTTAAGGTATGCCACACCACCACCTCCAGTGCTAAACACATGGCCAATATCATAATTAGCTGACCCAATATTCGTGTTGCAAGTAGTTTGGTTTTGACTCAACATGGCACTTCCATTATTATTTGTATAGGGATCCGAATTAACATTAGGTCCTAAGAAAATAATACTTGAATTTGGCACCATAACCATAGTTAACGACATATCTCTTTCGTAAACACCATTAACACGAGTCATAGTTGCATTCATAGCAGCCATAACACTAGTCATTGTTCCACCGTGAAACTGAGCGTATTCAACCGTACAGGCCAAAGCCAACCTATAGGTTCTAAGTTGTCCGTCGTTGGCATTTCTTAAGGCAGCAAATTCTTCATCTGAAATATTATATTGCTGCTCCATATATTCCGTTTCACAAACAAAATCACCAGTACGAATGTCCATTTCAGAATTCACAAAAGAGATATAAGTTCTTAAATCTGACGAATATGGTTCAATAAACACTGTTTTCTGATCAGATAATACCATACTGCTTAACCCCTTTTCCGGAGAGAAACTAAATCTGACTATAGCCCTAGGATTGTCTATTCCTTGTCCAACAAAAGACCTAATATTTGGAAATTGGACTTGTAATTCTGGTGTCATTACAGAGGCTTCCTTAATTCTAAAAGCTTCTAAATTCCCTTCTGCATTTGGAAAACGTACAATAACATCGGAAATTCTATTGATTTCTTCTCTTTTCGGAACAGTTGTTAAAGCCCTTTTTAAGCCTTCAAAATCTAAATTCATAATTGAAGATTTTTGAGGTAAAGCTTTAGGAAAAACAATTTCCTTTTGATCTATTCTATTAGTGTTGGCCTTACTCCAAAAGGAAGGTTTGTTTTGTGAAAAACCCGTAACAGAAAACAACACGATGGCTATTAACAGTAAGGAATTTTTTAAGTAATTATTTTTCATCGGTGTTTGTTAAGAATTTATTCGTTTTAAATTTACTTCGATATTTTTAAAAAATTTAACTTTTTCTTAATTTATTTAAAATTGTAATAACTTTGTTTATAAGATATTAATCATGAAACAAAGCTTTTCAATTATTATTTTACTCCTGTTTTTAGGATGCCATCCAAACAAAACTGTTGTAAAAAAACCAGACCAAACTGCTTTAAAATCCACAGTCTGTCCCGAAGATGGCGTTTGTACTTTTGAAGTATTTACAAATAAAATTTTAAACATTAAACCCGATGGCATAGGTGCTTTGTATCCAGAGATATTAGATGGTAATAAAACAGTAATTAAGTTTGAATACAAACGACATGAGATTCCAAATACGGCAGACAGTGGTTATTCGGAGGTTATTTATGCGGAAATTGATCCAAACCTACAAGAGATGAATTTAGAAAACGAATTACTTAACCAAGCAAAGGTATTATTTGGAAGGCTATGTTTTTGTAGAGGAGAAACAGGGTATTTTTATGTAAAAGAAGGGGTGCTTACCATTGTTTCTAATCCTAGTGGATTTAAGACCTATAAGCTAGACTTTAAGATTAATGAAGTACCACAGATAATAAAATCCTTTGAAGAAAGACTATAAAAAAAGCTCCTAAATTAGGAGCTTTTACATTATTTAATCTTCTTTTGGTTTTTCTATCACAAAATCTTCCATAAACTTTGTTGTATAGTTTCCAGCCAAATAATCTGGATGGTCCATTAATTGTCTGTGGAATGGAATTGTTGTTTTAATACCTTCAATTACGAATTCGTCTAAAGCACGTTTCATTTTATTGATTGCTTCTTCACGTGTTTGAGCTGTTGTGATAAGCTTAGCGATCATTGAATCGTAATGTGGAGGAATAACATAGCCAGCGTAAACATGTGTGTCTAAACGCACCCCATGACCACCTGGTGCATGTAAAGTTGTTATTCTTCCTGGAGATGGACGGAAATCGTTAAACGGATCCTCTGCGTTAATTCTACATTCTATAGAATGTAAGTTAGGAGTATAGTTTTTACCAGAGATTGGCACACCTGCTGCAACAAGAATTTGTTCACGAATTAAATCGAAATCGATTACTTGTTCTGTAATTGGGTGTTCCACTTGAATACGTGTATTCATTTCCATGAAATAGAAATTCCTGTGTTTATCTACAAGAAACTCTATCGTTCCAGCACCTTCGTATTTAATATATTCAGCTGCTTTTACGGCTGCCTCTCCCATTTTTTTACGCAAAGCGTTTGTCATAAATGGTGAAGGAACTTCTTCTGTAAGTTTTTGGTGTCTTCTTTGGATGGAACAATCTCTTTCAGAAAGATGACATGCCATTCCATTAGAATCTCCTACAATTTGAATTTCGATATGTCTTGGCTCTTCAATAAGCTTCTCCATATACATATCGTCGTTTCCGAAGGCTGCTTTAGCTTCTTGTCTTGCAGATTCCCAAGCTTCTTTTAACTTTTCAGGTTTCCACACGGCTCTCATACCTTTTCCACCACCACCAGCGGTAGCTTTAAGCATAACTGGGTAACCGGTTTCTTTAGCTATTTTTTCACAATCTTCAAAACTTTCAATAATTCCATCACTTCCAGGAACACAAGGTACTCCTGCAGCTTTCATGGTAGCTTTCGCCGAAGCTTTGTCTCCCATTTTATTGATCATTTCTGCTGAAGCTCCAATAAATTTAATGTTATGCTCTTCACAGATTTTCGAAAATTTAGCGTTTTCTGATAAGAAACCATATCCTGGATGTATCGCATCTGCATTGGTAATTTCTGCAGCTGCAATAATATTGGACATTTTTAAATAAGATAAATTACTTGGTGGAGGTCCAATACAGACAGCTTCATCCGCAAATTTAACGTGTAAGCTTTCGGCATCGGCTGTAGAATATACAGCTACTGTTTTTATGCCCATTTCTTTACAGGTTCTAATAACACGTAATGCTATTTCCCCTCTATTGGCAATTAGTATTTTTTTAAACATCATTTTTGGTTTTAAAATTTCACCCCGAGATAAAAGGACGGAGTTTAAATTCCATAATAAGGGATTTAATTCCTCCTATTTTCAGAAGGCTATTGCCTCCTAAAATAATTGGGATTAAATTGTTATGATGGATCAACTAAAAATAATGGCTGATCGAATTCAACAGGAGATGAATCGTCAACAAGTACTTTTACTATTTTTCCAGAAACTTCAGATTCTATTTCATTGAAAAGTTTCATGGCTTCAATTATACATAGAACATCACCTTCTTTAATAGTTTGACCTACTTCAACAAAAACTGGTTTGTCTGGGGCAGGTTTACGATATAAAGTTCCAATAATAGGAGATTTTATTGTTATATATTTTGAATCTTCGACTGCTTCATTAGTAGGTGTAGCTGCTGCAGGAGCTGCTGGTTGCGCAACTGGTACTGCTGGCTGTGCTACAGGTGCGGCACCTACAGGAATATGTTGTACATAAGTTGTAGTTTCGTGTTTATCATCACCACCAGTTTTGATAGTAATTTTCACATCTTCTGTTTCCAATTTAACCTCACTTGCTCCAGATTTGGCAACAAATTTAATTAAGTTTTGAATGTCCTTT
This sequence comes from Xanthomarina sp., assembly GCF_035306605.1. Taxonomy (NCBI): domain Bacteria; kingdom Pseudomonadati; phylum Bacteroidota; class Flavobacteriia; order Flavobacteriales; family Flavobacteriaceae; genus Xanthomarina; species Xanthomarina sp. The sequence continues at coordinate 43,576 of NZ_DATGNR010000035.1, forward strand.
AAATCCATAATTTTAGATATTAAAAATATATTAGTAGTTAGTTAGGAGTTATAAGCCCATTTCAAATAAATAGAGCCCCATGTAAATCCTCCTCCAAAAGCAGCGAATATTAAATTATCGCCTTTTTTAAGCTGAGATTCGTAATCATTTAATAATAAAGGAAGTGTTGCTGATGTGGTATTACCATATTTTTGAATATTCATCATCACTTTATCTTCCTCCAATTCTATTCTATTGGCGGTAGCATCAATAATGCGTTTATTTGCTTGATGAGCTACTAACCATGAAATATCTTTAACTGTTAATTTGTTTCTATCTAGTATTTTTACCGCCACATCTGCCATATTAAAAACGGCATTTTTAAAAACGGTTTTTCCGTCTTGATAAACCTGATGTTTGTGTTCTACAATAGCTTCTGGAGTAGATGGATATGATGACCCACCGTAAGTTGCTTGTAAAAACTCTCGTCCAGATCCATCACTTCTTAGATATTCGTCTTGTAACCCTAAGTTTTCTTCGTTAGGCTCAAAAAGTACCGCGCCACCACCATCTCCAAAAATAATACAAGTTGCCCTGTCTTCATAATTAATCATGGAAGAGTTTTTATCTGCTCCGATTAAAAGTACTTTTTTGTATTTTCCAGATTCTATGTATCTAGCAGCTACTGACATTCCATATAGAAAACTTGAGCATGCAGCTTCCAAATCGAATGAAAACGCATTTACTGCACCTATTTGAGTAGCTGTATACGCAGAAGTTGAAGCGGCTTTCATATCTGGTGTGGCTGTTGCTACTATAACTAGCTCAATATCCTTAGGATCAAGACCACTTTTATCGATGAGGTTTTGGGCTGCCTTAATTGCTAAATATGATGTGCCTTTACCTTCGTCTTTAAGAATTCTACGTTCGCTTATACCTGTTCTAGTGACAATCCATTCATCATTTGTATCAACCATGTTTTCTAACATTTGATTGGTTAACACATAATCTGGAACATATCCACCTACAGCTGTAATTGCTGCTGAGATTTTACCCATAGTTTATAAAGTTAATTTGACCTCAAAATTATTACAAATTGAATCAAATTTTCTAAAAAAACGTAAAAAATGTTCATTTTGGATTAATTTGGTGCAAATTAAGTCGTTTTTGACTTCTATAAAAATTTAAAACAAAAAAAACGCCCACAAGTGAGCGTTTTATTATATGCATGCATAGTATTATGCTAAATTTTCTTCCACTTCAGAGTTATCTATAAGAACTTGTCCTCTATAGTATAACTTACCTTCATGCCAGTGAGCTCTGTGGTATAAGTGTGCTTCTCCTGTTGTAGGACACGTAGCAATTTGAGGTGCTGTTGCTTTATAATGTGTTCTTCTTTTATCTCTTCTTGTTTTCGAGATTTTTCTTTTAGGATGTGCCATTTTTTATATTTTATTTATCCGTTAATAGTTTTTTTAATGTATTCCATCGAGGATCAATTTCCTCTTCAGTTTTTTTGTTTTCTTCAAGCCTTGGGCTTAATTCTTCTAATTTTTTGAGTATTTCTGAATCTAATGTTCCGTCTTCAACTCCTGGATGAACTCTTTTGATTGGCACTGAAAGGACAATCAGTTCGTAAATATATTGTTGAATATTAACTTCATAATCACCGTGAGGCAAAATTAAAATGTCAACATCATCGTCATTATATTCCTCCCCGAATTTTACTACCAAGTTAAATTGGTTCGTAATTTCTTGATTGAAAGCTTCATTTGTTAAATCACAATTAACATTAACCGATCCCGAAATATTGAATTCTAATTCCAACAAAGTTGTTTTTTTGTCTAAAATTAGTTCAACGTTTACCGAAGAATCGTTAAACTCCTCGTACTCAAAATGTTCAAAGAACGCTTTATTAATTTGATACTCAAAATGATGCTTCCCAAGTTTTAATCCTACAAATGGAATTGTAAACTCCTTCAATCGCTTCATTTTCGCATTTAATTTAAGCTTGCAAATATAACAAATAATTATTTACTCAAAGCAACTTATAAACATTTTTTTGTTTATATCTTTTTTTGTCGGGTTTTTAGTACATTTTGTGTTAACTCTTCAAATTCTTTTCTATTCTTATAAATTTGAATTGCCGTAAAAACAGCTTCTTTAAATGAACTTTCGTCCGCTTCACCTTTACCCGCAATTTCAAAGGCTGTACCATGATCTGGCGAAGTTCTAACTTTATTTAAACCTGCCGTAAAGTTAACTCCTTGACCAAAAGCTAGGGTTTTAAATGGAATTAAACCTTGATCGTGATAAGCGGCGACAATAGCATCAAAGTTTTTATAGTTTTTAGAACCAAAAAAGCTATCAGCAGCATAGGGTCCATAAACCAACCTTCCTTTTTTTCTTATTTCATCTAGTGTTGGCTTAAGAATTTCATCATCCTCTTTTCCAATAACACCATTATCGCCAGAATGTGGATTAATTCCTAATACGGCTACTTTGGGTTTTCTAATTTTAAAATCCTTTTCAAGAGATGTAAAAATGATATCCAACTTATCTTTAATAAGTTTTTTGTTAATGTGTTTTGATACGTCTTTTACAGGAACGTGATCTGTAAGTAGACCTACTCTTAAATCATCAGAAACCATAAACATCAAACTAGTACCTTCCAATTCTTTAGCTAAATAATCTGTATGACCAGGAAAATTAAACTCTTCCGACTGGATGTTATGTTTATTTATTGGAGCTGTTACTAAGACATTGATTTGATCATCTTTTAAAGCTTTAGTCGCAGCCTGAAGTGATTTTATAGCGTATGTACCTATTTCTGGATCCTCTTTTCCAAATTCAATATTACATCTATCGTTCCATACGTTGTAAACGTTTAATTTACCTGGAATAATTTGATTAAAATTACTAATACCATTAAAATTTAATTTCAGATCGAAATGTTTATTTAAAAAGCTAATAGTTTTAACAGATGCAAAAATTACTGGTGTAAAAAACTCCAACATTCTCGGGTCTTCTAGAGTTTTTAAAACTATTTCGCCACCAATGCCGTTCAAGTCTCCTATAGATATCCCTACAATTATATTTTCTTCGTTCTTCATTAAATAAGATAACTTTTGTTTGTAATTTTACACATGCAAATTTAACCAAATAATCGACAAATATGTTTACTGGTATCATTGAAAGTTTAGGAATAGTTAAAGATTTAAAAAAAGAATTAAACAACCTCCATATTACTGTGGCCTGCGATTTTACGAATGAATTAAAAATAGATCAAAGCGTAGCACATAATGGTGTTTGTTTAACAGTTGTAAATATTTCAGGGAATGAATACACGGTAACTGCCATTGAGGAAACTTTAACAAAAACAAATTTAAATCAACTTAAAGTTGGTGATTGTGTAAATTTAGAGCGAGGCATGAAGCTTGGAGACAGACTTGATGGACATATAGTTCAAGGTCATGTGGACCAAACTGCAATTTGCACCCATATTGAAAACGAAGAAGGAAGTTGGAAATTCACATTTCAATATGATTCCAAACTTAACAATCTTACCATTGAAAAGGGTTCAATAACCGTTAACGGAGTTAGTTTAACCGTAGTAAACTCCAAAAACGACGCCTTCAGCGTTGCCATTATTCCCTATACCTATGAGCACACAAACTTTAAAGATTTTAAAAAGGGAACTATTGTGAATTTAGAATTTGATGTAATAGGGAAATATGTTAGTAGGTTGATTAGCATTAATTAACGCTTTAACAATTTCTTTACTCCTATAACAACACCAATAAATAAACCCGCAAGAACCCCTCCGTCTATAGGAAGCCCTGGTGGTGGTGGTGGTGCTGGTGGTGGTGGCATACCTCCTTGAGCAACACAAACAAAACTTATTAATACAAATAAGATTGAGGCAAAAGTTTTTTTGTTTTGTATTTTCATTAGTTTGTAAATGTATAAAAAAACATCTCTTCAAAACAATAAAACAAAGCACTATATAAAAACGCAATAGACTTATAAATTGCGATTTATATAATGAGATTTATCTTGTTTTAATAGTGGTGAATAACCTTTTCTTTTATCGTTTGTTTCACATTTTCTTATTAAAATAGCTTAAAAATTAAAGCTGAAATTCAAAAGCTGGATTTAAATATAATAGAATTTTTTCTAATTACAACCTAAAGCTAATTATTATTTTTTTTGAGTCAAATAATTTTATTACAGACATACAGTCCTTTAATTTGTATTTATTATAAAAACCGTAATTAAAACGCTGGTATAAACCTCTTTATATTATTGGGTTACCAATATCATGTTTAACTATTTAAAACAGAATTTACTTTTGTAATAATTATATTTGGAGCAATACTTCTTGAGGCTTCTTTATAACTTTCAGGAAATTTATTTCCATATATAGAAGTAGGAATTAGGGGAAACTTAGCTCTATCAGAAAGTAAAGCAAAATCTTCTGGTTGATTATAAGGAGCAAAACCTGCGAAAGGATGCGTAACTCCCCAAATTGTAATTACTTTTACCCCTAGCATAGCAGCCATATGAGCGTTTCCCGAATCCATGGAAAGCATGATGTCTAGATTTGAAATTACATCCAATTCTTCACTAAGAGATAATTTTCCAGCCAAATTGATGACGTTTTCATATTTACTTTGAAAACCGCTAAGAATCTCAACTTCCTTTTCACCTCCTCCAAACAATAATACATGGTAGCTCTTTGAAAGTGCTTCAATTACATTTTCCATCAAATCTAATGGATACATTTTACTTTCGTGAGCTGCAAAGGGAGCTATTCCAATCATTTTTTTTGAAGTCACACCAATAACCTCTAAAGTTTTTGAATTTAATTCAACTTGATTGGGGAATTTCACGTTTGATAAATCTAAGGGGAAACCAAGTTTGCTAAAAACATCAGCATAACGCTCATGAGTAGTTTTTAGTTGACGGAAAGTTTTACCTGTAACCAATGCTTTTTTTTCCGCTCTTCCTTTGTTGATTTGGACCAAAGGTTTCCCTAGGAAAAATATTTTTAAAATATTAGTTCTTAACACATTGTGGAGATCTGCAACGGCATCAATATGCAAACTTTTTAATTCTTTAGAAAGCCTATATAGCCCAAAAACACCTTTGTGTTTACCTTTTAAATCGGCAGGATAAATTGTTACATTTTCCAAATTTCTGAAAAATGCGGTAAAAAAACCTTTAGTTAAAACGGTTAATTTTACATCTGGATATTGCGTAGTAAATGCTTTTAAGACTGGAACTGACATAGCAACGTCTCCCATTGCTGAGAGACGTATTACTAGAATATGTTTTGGTTTTGGCACCTTAACTAAGATAAAATCCTGTCTTGCAGAAATTATTTTTGTGAACGAAGAACTGGGTTCAACTCATCGTCATTGTACATTTTCATTTGTTTATAAACTTTCATGTACTTATCACCTTTTTCAATATCGCTTAATAAGGTATCAATAGCAGTAGATAAGTCCACACGCTGTTCTAATAGCACGTCTAATTTTTTTCTACAAGCAGCCAAGTGAGCTTCTGAAGCATCTGTACGGGTTGCTTCTTCGTTCATATGATATACTTTTAAAGCCAAAATAGACAACCTATCAATTCCCCAAGCAGGACTTTCTGTATTGATTGTAGCATCTGCTTTAGGCGTAATATTTTTATATTTTTCTAAAAAATAACTATCAATATACTCCACCATATCTGTTCTATCCTGATTAGAAGCATCAATTTGACGTTTTAATTTTAAAGCGGCTACAGGATCTATTTGCGGATCACGAATAATATCTTCGTAATGCCACTGAACTGTATCAATCCAACACTTTCTATAAAGTAAATGTTCTAGCAGATTGGTCTCCTTATTATAAGGATTTTCAAAAGATTGATCTACCGTATTTATAACATGATATTTTTCAATTACGTCTTGGAAAATTTTATTGGCTTTGTCTGTAAACATGATTTTTATTTTTAAAACACAAATATAAGTCTAATTAATTAACTTTACCATCTCATTAATAAAGTCCGATATGCACATTCATAACTTTTCCAATCAACGAACCATCTTAAACACCTTTATCGCTGAGATGCGAGATGTTAACATTCAAAAAGACAGTATGCGGTTTCGAAGAAATATAGAGCGTATTGGTGAGATTTTAGGTTATGAATTAAGCAAAACTTTAAGTTATAAACCAACAACTATTACAACCCCATTAGGAGTTTGCGAGCTTGAAAAAATAGATAACGACATAGTACTGTGTTCCATTTTAAGAGCTGGAGTTCCGCTACACGATGGATTATTAAATTATTTTGATAAAGCTGAAAATGCTTTTATATCGGCCTACAGACATCATGTAGAAAAACCAGAAAACTTTGAAATAATCGTCGAATATTTAGCGTGTCCGAATTTAGAAGGCAAAACTTTAATTTTAGCAGATCCCATGCTCGCAACTGGACAATCTATGGTTGCCACTTTTGAAGCTTTAAAACCTTTTGGAAAGCCAAAAAACATTCATTTAGTTAGTGTTATTGCCGCTCAGGAAGGTATTGACTTTGTAGAGAAGCACTTTGAAAAAGACACGCATTTATGGGTAGCCACAGTTGATGACAAACTCAACGAAAAAGGGTATATAGTTCCTGGTTTAGGTGATGCTGGCGATTTAGCCTTTGGTCAAAAACTACAAAACTAAATTAATCACTGGAACAAGTATTAATAACCAAATTAAAATTTCCTTAAACCATTTTTCTGAAATAACTTCTAAATAATTTGCCATAATAATTGACAAAGGAGCAAACAAGAAAATAAACTCTGCTCCTGTTTTCTGTGGTGAAATAACTATAATAGTAATAGCTATTAATGCACCTAAAAGAACTAATATATATGAAGCCTTATAGCTTTTAGATTTAGTTTTTATATTGACAATATAGAAAAAGATTGCCCACACAAAATACGTGAGAATAACTGTTGAAGAAACAATAATTTGGGTCGAGTTTAAGGAACTAAAGTCGAAACTAACAGTGGTATCAATACTAGAAATATAACCTAACACATCCGTGCCTGTAATCAACAAAACGCTTGTGGTTAAAACGGCAACCGTTAAGACTCCAACTAAGGGAATTATCCAATTTTTAACATCTGTAACTGCAAAAAGCAATAGAGCTGCAAACAGTAAAATAAAATAGAGTGATGCCCAAAAACAAAGCAAAGAAGCCAAACTTATCCAAAAAGCCGCATCGAACACTTTTTTATTGACGAATAACTTAGACCGAATGCTAATAATTCTTCTTAAAGCAAACAGAATAAACAAATTGGCTATTAATAACTTAGAATTTAAAAAGGTTTGTGGCATTAAAACCATAAACAAACTAAAAAACAATATTTTATAGCTATTGCTTTTGGTAAGATCATTCTTTCCTGAAAGGAAATCGAAAACAAAAATTGATAAAAAGCATACTCCAAAAAGCAGCAGTTGTTTAACAATCAACAAACCGCTTACAGCTTCATTTAAATTATAAATTTTAGTAAAAGTGAAAGCAACAAACAACAACAAAGTAACAACTACAAAATGTATGGGTTTCGCCTTACTAAAAAAACTAGAAATCATAAATTGATTTGTTTAAAATTCACTTACAAAATTCATACGATACGGTAAATTACTAACTTTCTTTTGTATTTATTCCGCTTTAAATTGAAAAAATATGTAATTTTGTCTGGTAATTATATTGAAAATAGCTTATACACTCTTAACGAGTTTAAATTTATATTAAAATGAAAGACTTTTTTAACGCCATTCAGGATTTATTTGTTAATGTATTATTTGCTCCATTAGATGCTCTAAGAGCCTTGGAATTAGAAAATTGGTTTGCAGCGAATCTTGTATCCTGGATATTTATCCTTATTGGTTTTGTTGCCTTTTTATATTGGATGAAAGAACTAAAAGGATACAATGACAGAAATGATGATGATAAAAGCATCACATCTCATTCTTATTTATAAATCAAATCCAATATCTTTTCGATAATTCATCTTATCAAAATGTAGTTTTTCTATATTTTGATAAGATTTTTTTATGGCCTCTTGATAAGTATCTCCAAAAGAAGTTATTGCCATAACTCGCCCGCCAGAGGTTATAATTTTCCCGTCTTTTTTAATAGCTCCAGCATGAAACGGGATAGAGCCCTTAACTAGTTCTAAACCTGTAATTTCCATACCTTTTTTGTAAGCTTCCGGGTAGCCTCCAGACACTAGCATAACCGTGGTTGCAGCTCGTTCATCTATTTCTATTTCTATTTTATCCAAGGTTTTATTGGCTATAGCTTGGAATATTTCAACCAAATCGGTTTTAAGTCTAGGTAAAACCACTTCGGTTTCAGGATCTCCCATTCTAACGTTATATTCAATTACCTTTGGGTCATCACCTACTTTAATCAATCCGATAAACACAAAACCTTTATAAGGAAGATTGTCTTTTTTCAGTCCTTCAATAGTTGGCTTTACTATGCGTTCTTCTATTTTATTTAAAAATTCATTTGTAGCGAAAGGTACTGGAGAAACAGCTCCCATTCCACCTGTATTTAACCCTGTATCACCTTCACCAATGCGTTTGTAATCTTTGGCCGTAGGCAGTATTTTATAGTTTTCACCATCGGTTAACACGAAACAGCTTAACTCAATCCCATCTAAAAACTCTTCAATAACTACTTTGTTGCTAGCTTCACCAAATTTAGCATCTACTAACATACTTTTTAATTCGGATTTTGCTTCGTTTAAATCGTTTAAAATCAGCACACCTTTTCCTGCTGCTAAACCGTCTGCTTTTAGCACATATGGTGGTTTTAAAGTTTCTAAAAACAAGTATCCTTCTTCAACATTTGAAGCATTAAAGCTTTTATAAGCTGCTGTAGGAATATTGTGTCGTACTAAAAACTCTTTAGCAAACTCTTTACTTCCTTCTAGTTCGGCTGCTGCTTTTTGAGGGCCAATAACCGAAATATGCTTAATTTCATTATCATTTAAAAAGAAATCGTGAACCCCTTGCACTAAAGGATCTTCCGGTCCTACCACAACCATACTTATATCATGTTCCAACACGGCTTTCTTAATGGCCTGAAAGTCGGTAACCTTAATATCTAAATTAGTTGCAATTTCAGAAGTTCCTGAGTTTCCAGGGGCTACATAAAGTGAATTACATAAAGGACTTTGAGTAATTTTCCAAGCAAATGTATGCTCTCTTCCACCAGAGCCAAGAATTAAAATGTTCATGTTGTGAGTTGTTTGGTACAAAAATAAAACTAATGCTTCGAATACACGAATTATTTTTGTTTACTTTACATAAAAATATGTTATTCTATTTTGAATTTATTTGATCTTTCTTTAAAACTAAGTGGCTTTCCAATTAAGAAGGCAGAACTTGCTTTACGGGAAATCCAAAATAAAAATAAAACAGATTTTGAAGCTTATGTTCAAGAGAAAAAACAAGAGATTGTTAAGCATCATTTAGAACATACAGCTTTTTATAAGAAGCTTGCAAAACATGCAGTTCCTACTGATTGGAATTCCATTCCAGTTATGACCAAACACGATTTACAACAGCAACTAGAGAACCGCTTGGCTATAAACTACTCTCGTAAAAATGTTTATATAAATAAAACTTCTGGCTCTTCAGGAAATCCTTTTGTTTTTGCCAAAGACAAATATTGCCATGCCTTAACTTGGGCTGTAATTAAAGATCGGTTTGGTTGGTACGGATTAAATTTTAATAGCTCTAAACAGGCACGGTTTTATGGTATTCCTTTAGACAAAAAAGGATACTATAAAGAACGCTTTAAAGATGCCTTAGGTAATCGTTATAGATTTTCAGTATTTGATTTAAGCGATGATGCTCTTAGTATTTGTTTGGAAAAATTTAAATCAGTTCAATTCGATTACATCAACGGATACACTAGTTCCATCGTGCAGTTTGCAAAATACCTTCAAAAGAAAAACATCATTTTAACTCAAGTATGCCCTAGTTTAAAAGCTTGTGTTGTAACTTCTGAAATGCTCTTTGATGACGATAAGGCACTTATGGAACTACAATTTGGAGTACCTGTGATTAATGAATATGGCGCTTCGGAACTTGATATTATTGCTTTTCAAAATACTAAAAACGAGTGGCAAGTAACTAGTGAAACTCTTTTAATAGAAATTTTAGGACAAAACAACGAAGTCTTACCTTATGGTGAGGAAGGGCGAATTGTCATTACATCGTTTTACAACCAAGCACATCCATTTATAAGGTATGATATTGGAGATATAGGCATACTTTCAAAACAAAGTACAACTAAGACACCTGTTTTAGAAAAATTGATTGGAAGAACTAACGATATGGCTGTTTTACCAAGTGGCAAAAAGGCTTCGGGTTTAACCTTTTACTATATTACCAAAAGCATTATTGAAGAGGATGGAAATGTTAAAGAGTTTATAATAGAACAAAATAAAAAGGATAGTTTTACGATAAAATATGTTAGCAGTGACGTGCTTTCTAATGAAAAAAGAAATCTTATTTTGAAGGAAATGGCTCATTATTTAGAAAAAGGGCTTCATATTAACTTTGAAAGGCAAAATCAGCTAAAACGCTCCAAAAGTGGTAAATTGAAGCAATTCACATCTCAATTAAAATAATTTAAATGACATTATATACAGCTAACACTCCACTAATCTTTATAAAATTTAATAGCTTAAAGTGAAGGATATTTTAATAATAACCAGTTATTTCCCTCCTGAAATTGGAGCCGCATCCAACAGGATGTTTCATTTGGCTATGGGCTTACAAAAGCAAGGCTACAAGGTATCTGTTGTTACACCCCTGCCTAACTACCCAACAGGGAAAATATTTCCTGAATACCAAGGGAAATTCCAACATAAACGCATTGAAAATAATGTGACTATTTATAGACTGTGGTTGTATGCTAGCAATTCTAAAAACAAATTTCTACGTCTATTTGCTATGTTTTCCTACAGTTTTAGTTTGATTTGGTTTTTTATATGGAATCGAATTCCGGAAACTGTTATTGTACAATCTCCTCCATTATTGGTAGCTTTCACCAACATGTTTTTCTTAGGTTCAAAAAAACGAAAACTTATTTTAAATGTTAGCGATTTATGGCCGATTGCCGGTTTAGAACTTGGCGCGTTTAAAAAGAATTTAAGTTACTCGTTATTAGAAAAAATAGAGCGTTTCAATTATATAAAAGCTGATGTTATCTGGGGTCAAAGTGAAGAAATACTCACCCACATTTCAACAATTAGTCCAGATACAGTTTCTTGTTTATATAGAAATTACCCAGATTTTGAACCTCCAAAAATAATAGCTAAACCTCTATCTGAAGGTAAAATAAAATTAGTTTATGCTGGGTTGCTTGGTGTTGCTCAAGGGATTTATAAGCTATGTAAGAATTTAAATTATTCAAAACTAGAATTCCATATTTACGGAGCTGGAGCAGAACAAAGCCAGATTGAAAAATTTATTATGGATAATCCAAGCTTACCAATAACCTATCATGGAGAAGTTAGCCGAGACAGACTTCACGCAGAGCTTTTACAATACGATATCACCATTATCCCCTTGCTAAATAGGATTTACGGTTCTGTACCCTCTAAAATATTTGAATACGCTAGATTAGGCCTCCCTATGCTTTATTTTGGCGGTGGTGAAGGAGAGCGTTTAGTTAAAACCCATAAATTAGGTTGGACGGCAGAGCCGGGAAACTATCAGGCATTAAATCAAGTAATAAATACAATCGATAAGGAAACTTTAACTTTAGAAAATAACGAACGGATTAAAAATATAGCTCTAGAACAATTCGATTTTAACAAGCAGTTAAAATCGTTAAAAGCTTATATTTAATATGCTTTTTCTTCACCTTTAACAGCATTAATAAAGGTTTTAAAAATAATTTTAAGATCTAACAATAACGACCAACTTTCTATGTAGAAAATATCGTATTTAACGCGTCCAATAATATCTTTATCTGTTTCTACCTCACCTCTATAGCCACTAATTTGTGCTAGTCCAGTAATTCCTGGTTTTACAAAATGCCTAACCATGAACTTATCGATTCTTTTGGCGTACATGTATGTATGACTAACCATGTGAGGTCTTGGACCTACCACGGACATATCTCCAAAAAGGACATTAAAAAACTGTGGAAGTTCATCTATACTAGTTTTTCTAATGAATTTACCAATTTTAGTTACCCGTTGATCACCCTTAGTAGCTTGGTGTAGATGTGCATTTTTATTAGGCATCATAGAACGGAATTTATAACAATCGAACTCTTTGTAATTAAATCCATTTCTCGACTGTTTAAAAAACACAGGGCCTTTAGACTCCAACTTAATTAAAATGGCAATTAATGGGGTTAACCAGGATAATATAAAAATAATAACTAAAGATGAGAATAAAATATCAAACGCGCGCTTTATAAACTGATTCACAGGATCTTCTAATGGGATGTTTCTTAACGAAAGAATAGGAATATAGTCGTAATATTCATATTTCAACTTTTTAGAATGGATATCCTTATTGTCTGGTAAAAATTTTAGAATTTTAAGGTTATTATCAGCAAAATCAATGATTTTATGGATTTGGGAGTTAGACAATTCGGATATAGAACAATATATCTCGTCTATAGCTTCTTTAGTAATGAATTCAAAACAAGCTTCTAAGCTAAACTTTTCCTTGTCCTTGGTGTTAAATGTCCTTTTATGAATATACCCATACTCTGGGTTGTTATTAAAAAAACTCTCCAAAGCAGTTGTCTGTCTGGTTTTCCCTATTATGGCTGTAATCCTATAATTACCTCCAAAAATGGTTCGGTATTTTTGAAGCAGGTAATATAAAGCAAACTTAGAAAGTCCTATTAAAAAGAGTGTTAGTAAGGTATACTTAAAAATTGTTAAAGGCTGAATATCCAATTCATGGTTGAAACCTGAAAATGCTAGCATTAATAAGGTAAATAAAGCAAATTGTTTCAAGAGTAAGGCCGCAATATTTATTTCTCTAGAATATCTATAAACCTCATAAAATTTAGAATATATAGATAAAACAACCCATGCTATTGATATTGTCAGCACAAATTTTATTGGATTGACCTCTATGAAAAAATACAGCAAAGCCAGGCCATTAATAATACTTAAATCTATTAAGTAAGAAATGTGCTTTAAATATCCTGAATATCTCCCTTGCTTGAATGTTGTCACTATTTCCTTATATGCTTAGAAAAATCTTTATGTTCGCTTTTATACAACTCATCCTCAGTTAATCCTTTAAAGTAGTTAAAAGTTTTATGCATACCTTCTTCCCTACCCACTTTAGGCTCCCAATTTAAGAGTTTTTTCGCTAATGAAATGTCTGGTTGTCGTTGTAATGGATCGTCTTTAGGAAGCTCCTTATAAATTATTTTCTGATTAGTTCCTGTAAGTTTAATAATTTCCTCGGCAAAATCCTTAATAGTAATTTCGTGAGGGTTACCAATATTTACAGGATAAGAATAATCACTAAACAACAATTTATAAATTCCATCTATCAAATCTGTTACGTAACAAAATGATCTTGTTTGTTGGCCATTACCAAAGACTGTTAAATCTTCTCCTCTTAACGCCTGCCCCATAAAGGCCGGAATAACACGTCCATCGTTTAGTCTCATTCTTGGTCCATACGTATTAAATATACGCACAATTCTTGTGTCTAAACCATGAAACCTATGGTATGCCATGGTAATAGATTCTTGGAATCGTTTCGCTTCATCGTAAACCCCTCTTGGACCAATAGCATTGACATTTCCGTAATACTCTTCGTTTTGAGGGTGCACCAAGGGATCTCCATAAACTTCAGAAGTAGAAGCTATTAAAATTCTAGCATCCTTTGCTTTGGCTAGTCCAAGCAAATTATGAGTTCCTAATGACCCTACTTTCAGGGTTTGAATAGGTATTTTTAAATAATCGATAGGACTAGCAGGCGAAGCAAAATGTAAGATATAGTCTAAGTTCCCTTCGATTTCAATGAATTCAGTAACATCGTGTTCAATAAACTGAAAACTAGGATTATCTAATAAATGACTTATGTTTTTTATTTCCCCAGTAATAAAATTATCCATCCCGATGACATGAAATCCTTCATTTATAAATTTATCACATAAATGAGAACCTAAAAAACCAGCTGCTCCTGTAATCAATACTTTTTCCATCATTATATATCGTCTAGTTGCCAGTACCTATTTTATAATATACAAACCCAATATCTTCTAAATCCGTTTTGTTTAGAATTCCTCTCCCGTCAAAGATAAAAGCGGGTTTTTGCATACTCTTGTAAATTTTATTCCAATCGTAAGTTTTAAACTCGTCCCACTCCGTTAACACAGCAATAGCGTGTGCGTTCTCACAGGCTTCATAAGGGTTCTTTTTTACTTTTAAAAGTTTTCTATTTTCCTCTGTGTCTCTAGTATTTAAAAACTCTAAATCTAAATAAATTCGTTCTTCCACGACCTTTGGATCAAAAACTGCTATTTCAGCTTGCTCATTTAGTAAATTATCCGCCACTCCTATTGCAGCAGATTCTCGCGTATCATTCGTGTCTTTTTTAAATGCCCATCCTAAAAAAGCAATCTTTTTACCAGATACTGTATTGTAGAGTGTTCTTACAATATTATCTGAAAACCGTTGTTTTTGATGCTCATTCATTAGTATAACTTGTTCCCAATAATCTGCAACTTCATTTAAGCCATAGCTTTTTGCAATATATACAAGGTTCAATATATCTTTTTGAAAGCAAGAACCTCCAAAGCCAACAGATGCTTTTAAAAATTTTGGTCCAATTCTACTATCCATACCAATAGCTTTGGCAACTTCATTTACATCCGCTCCTGTTTTCTCACAAAGTTCGGACATCGCATTAATTGAAGATACACGTTGTGCTAAAAATGCATTTGCTGTAAGTTTAGATAATTCCGATGACCATACATTGGTAGTTAAAATTCGTTCTTTTGGCACCCAATTTGCATAAATGTCGACCAGTACTTGAATGGCTTTTTCACCTTCAGGAGTTGTATCGCCACCAATAAGAACTCTATCCGGATTTAAAAGATCTTTAACAGCAGTACCTTCTGCTAAAAACTCAGGATTTGATAAAATTTGAAATGCCACATTATTTCCTGTGTTATCCAAAATACTTTTTATTGCAGAAGCTGTTCTCACTGGTAGTGTTGACTTTTCAACTATAATTTTATCCTGTTTGGCAACTTTTGCTATTTGGCGTGCGCATAATTCAATATATTTTAAATCGGCAGCCATACCTTTGCCTTTTCCATAAGTTTTGGTAGGCGTGTTTACCGAAATAAAAATCATTTCAGCTTCATCTATGGCCTTATCAACATCGGTTGAAAAGAATAGGTTTCTGCCTCTAGCTTCTTTAACAATGTTATCTAAACCTGGCTCGAAAATTGGTAATTTATTTAAATCTTCATTATTCCATGCATTAATTCGTTCTTCATTAATGTCTACTACAGTGATTCTTAAATGTGGACATTTTTGAGCAATTACTGCCATGGTTGGTCCGCCAACATAACCAGCTCCAATACAGCAGATATTTTTAATTTTCATGTTTTATTCATTTATATACTCTAAACCGAAATATTTATTTACAAAAACAAAATATAGTATTTAATTGATTTCAAGTAATAGCAAATATAGAAGAAACCTACTATACTCCCATTAAATTCTTAAAATATGTTTAGTTTAAAGCTTTCGTTATAATGTTTAATTTGTTAACCAATGATTTTATTGCATAAAACAATATGAAAAATTATATAATTAGATTCAAACTTATTTTTACTGTTTTACCTCATATCCTGTATTTTCATATAAGATTCAAGCAGACTAATTAACTCTTGGTTTGAATTTCTTTAGTGTTTAATTACTTCACTTTCCTGAAGTAATAAGACTGGATTAGCTTTATTGATAAAGAAAATAAGCATTAGACATACCGCTCACTCAACTCACCCATTAGTAATCTATAACTTTGATACGTTATACTTATAAATTAGAATAGCTTTTGGTTAGGGAATTAACCCAAACAAAGAATACCATAAAAATAGCTCTTTACATAGAATTGGGGGTTACCTTATGAATAAGTTGAGGAATTGGCATTTTAAATGAGATAACTGAGGTAGGTTACTTTTTGGGGATGGGAATGAGATGGTTTGGATGTTAATATAAAAAGTGAAAGAATTTAAATGGGTTATATTATGTTTTTGAATTATATTTTTTAGTAGCTCCGCGAATGAACGGACGATAAATAGGTAACATATTCATGGTTTGTATTCAGTTTTATATTGACTTCCTTCTGAAATAAAATACCCACTTATTAGAACAAATAATATTGGTTGATTAGGGTCAGATAGAAATCCGCTCGAGAAAAAAGTGGTTAAGCCAATGGAAATCAATACAAATAAATAAAACTTATTATAATTTGTAAATTGATAAAGTGTTTTAAAAAAAAACCAAAACGCAAAAATCCCGATGATACCAAAGAAAATATATAAATCAAAAATTCCAAATTCGATTCTGTATTCAGGAAATATAGGACCCCCAAACACAAAATTAGGTAATGTCCATGATTCCAAAATAAGGTTATTGTATGATTTTAACAACAGTTGATCTCTAAATGAGGTTATACTAGTTATTAATCCATCTTCATTATAGATATTTACAAAAATTTTAAATTTCGAAAAGAAAAATGCTTTTATTTTTGCAAAAAACAGACTTACCAGAACCAAAATGATAGTCAGTACTAAATAAAATTTAAACTTTTTATAAAGTTTAAATTTAAAAATATGATATAAAAGTAAAATGACAAGGAAAAAATAAATTTTTTTAGTTCCAATTAGGAAAGAAATTAGAAGTGTAAATATGAACGGAATACAGCTTTTAAACTTAAAAAATACTTGATAATAAAAAAAAAGTAAAAATAGTATAAAATAGTAACTAGCTTGATTACTTGTGTTATACAACCCCATAAATCCAAAGCGCTGTTCATTTGTATAAGTTTTAAAAATATCAATATTGAAAAATAAGCCCAATAATATAAAACCAATGTTAAATATAAATAAAACAGTAAAAAACTGTAGGTGATGAGATTTATAATTAGAAGAGGTGATTAAGGGTAAAAACAATATTAGTGTTAGTGGCCAAAAATAATATCTACTTAAGTACAACAGGTTTCCTTTAAGAATATTTATTAAGCTCAAATTGGAATTAAGCAAAATTTGACCAAGAAAAAAAACCACCAATAGTAATACAGATAAGACAATGAACTTTCTAATTATTTTAAATTTAATATACTCCTTAATGTAAATACCTAAAAATATAAAATAAGTTAGCATAACAATAGTTTTGGAAACCGCTGTATACCTTACAAAGTCCAAATGAAAAAAAATCGCGAATTTTCTTAAAACATCTCCTAAAAGAAACGTAATTAGTGTTAGATATAATAAGTTACTCGTTTTTTTTAGGAAAATTAAACTCATGATTTAATAAAAAATAGATAATTTATTAATTACGAACCCATGTTTTGAAAAATAAAAATATAAATTTAGAATTGGTATAAAAATAACGTTTTGCCATTCTTTTAGGTTCTTGTATTAATCGGTATAACCATTCAAATCCACATTTTTGAACAAAAAAGGGAGCTCTTTTAACATCTCCCACGAATGTAGGAAGCGCACCACCTATTCCAAATAGAATAGATTTTATCTGAAGGTAATGGTCGTACATCCATTTTTCCTGTTTAGGGCATCCTAAAGCAACAAAAACCACGTCCGTTTCAGTATCATTTAATTTTTTAATATATTTTTCATTTTCCCATGCTTTATTAAAAGGAGGCGAAATCAAAGCTGTTACGACAATATTAGGATAACAATGTTTAATCTTATCTTTAAATTTACTTAAAACTGTATCCGTTGATCCAACAACCGCTATTCTATATTTTCTTTCTTCACATGTATCCAAAAAATCTGGCAAAAAATCCATTCCAGCTATTCTTGGTTGATTTATTTTATATAAAATATTAAAACTTTTGGCTATAGGAAAACCGTCTGGAAAGGCGAAGGTAGCACTATTTACAACTTTAGCAAACTCACTATTGTCATAAGCCTCAATAAGCATATGTACGTTAGAAAAACACACATATGAGCTTGTTTTATTTTCAATTAAATTTATAATTTTTTTTTCGTAAAAATCCTTACTCCCCTCATTAATATCAATACTAATTATTCTCTTCTTCATAATTTATTTCAAATTGGAATAAATATCATTAAGATTTTCAAAATTCTTCTGATGTGTGTATAATTCATTATATTTTTTTCGGGCATTTATACCATACTGTTCAGTGTTTTTGTTCGAAAATTCTAAAACGATTTTTATTAAATCCTCTGAATTGTTTGGGATAAATGTTTCTCCATTATACCCAGAAATTACAATATCATTAATATTATCAATATTTGATGCTAAAACAGGTGTTCCCGTAGAAAAAGCTTCAATTAAGGTATTAGGTAGACCCTCATACCAAATTGAAGGGAAAATTAAAGCTTTAACTTTATTTAACTGGTTTTTAATAAACATTTTATTCTGTTTACCATGAAACTTAATGTTTTGTTTGGCCTCATTTTTTAAGGTATACAACAGGTCTCCTTCGCCAATTACATCAAGCTGTATATCAGGCATTTTATTAAAGGCATCTATTAAAGTTTCCACCCCTTTTTCCTTGGATAAGCGACCAATAAATAAATACCTATTTTCCCTAATAATCCCATTAACATCGAATAAGTCATCTGTGCTATTTGGCTTTACAATTATGTTTTCGTCGTTTATATTCAAACTTGAATCTGTAATTAATTTTTTTATAAAGGGCGTAAGTACAATAAATTTATCAATGTTATTCGTCCATGTTTTAGTCATGTTATTATATCCAATAAATGACGCTAATAATGCACTTTTTATATAAGAATCTTGAAAACATTTATGTTTTATACCATGATAAGGTAGAGAAATATTTTTACATTTAGTGCAAACTTTAGAGTCTCTTAAAAAAAGTGCGCCAGGGCATAAAAGTCTGTAGTTATGAAGCGTCATAACTACAGGTATATTTCTTTTTTTAGCCGCTTTTAATACACTTGGCGAGGCAGTGTAAAAAATATTGTGGACATGAATAATATCTGGATTTAATTGGTCTATTTTATTTAGGGTTATTTGAAACGCCTCCTTGTTGTTGAACAGTTTTAAAGCTGAAATTTTATCGTTACTAAAAAATAGTTGATTTACTTCAAAGCCCTTATCTATAAGTAATTTATATTCATTGTCAACCACAACATCTTCGCCACCGTAATGCCTGTATTTATTGTGTATTTGAAGTATTTTCATAAGTTTGAGTACTATATATAAATAATAAAATTGTAAAAAATGAATACACTCTTATTCCCATGTCTCTTTCTAAAAGTGATTCTGTTAGACCTGAAACTAAAAACAAAAGAATAAAAATACAATGGATATAGTTACCTTTTAGGAATGAGGTATAAAAAATATAAAACAAGCTAAACAAATATAAGGATAAACCTATTAATCCAACCGTAACAGCAATTTGCAATATATCATTATGTGCATTATAGGTCTGCGCATTAAGTGCAGTTGTTTGTGTACATTTCAAATACGAGGTGTTTAGTTCCTTTTGAGTGTCGCCCACGCCTGTTCCAATTATTGGTTTTTTTTTGAAAGCAATATAACCATACTCCCAAATAAGTTTTCTTACGGAAACACCTCCCCAACGCTTGTTAATATTATATTGGTTTTCATAATTTATTGCTTCTTTAATCTTTTCTTGTAAGGGAGGGTTAAAATAAATACTAGATATGATTATTGTTAATACTGCAGAAATAAGTATAGTTAGTTTTACAAATAATTTATTTTTCAGTAGATAAACTAACGGATAACCTATAATAAACAGAGTGCTAAGCAACAAAGAATTTCGGCTACCAAGTAAAACTAGAGTAAAAAATAACACCAATATTTGTAGGGTTACTAAACTAA
Organism: Xanthomarina sp.; assembly: GCF_035306605.1. Lineage (NCBI taxonomy): Bacteria > Pseudomonadati > Bacteroidota > Flavobacteriia > Flavobacteriales > Flavobacteriaceae > Xanthomarina > Xanthomarina sp. Next base: position 63,704 of record NZ_DATGNR010000035.1, read on the forward strand.
AAAAGCGAAATTTTTTAGTTATAAAAACAAGTGAGTGTAAAATAAAAAAAATGGCGATTGTAATATATAGCGATAAATATAATTTGTGATAAGAAATAAAGGCTTCTGCCAAATTTTGATCGGATGTACAGTGGAGCAAAATATTATATTCGTAATCATAGCAATTATATACGGCTAATACAATAGATGTTAAACAAACAAAGGTTACTGCATAGGCAAATACTTTTATTGAATGAAGAATCGTGCTTTTACTAATACTATACCTAAAAGTAAAGATAAAAAAACTTAAAATTAGTATGGGTGATTTTTTATATACCTGAATAAACCCATTTTCAAGATCCGTAGAATAAAATAAACTTATAGCATAAAGAAAAAATAAAATAGAAAAAATAAAAATCCAAAAAATATTGAAAATTAGATTTCCTGAAAATAATTTTCGAGTTTTAACAGAATATGTAATGAGAAAGAAGAGCATAACTCCCAAAATTATATTTGCTATAGCATGCCCTAACGGTAATACCAGCGCGTATAAAACAATTAAATTGTTGATTGTTTTATTAGAATAAATAACATTGGGTTTAAGCAATTTTAACATTTCTAGACTCTAAAGATTTATATATTATAATTATTAGAAAAATGAACTCTGGGTATTCAAAATAGTTTTCGGTAAGAAGATTTAAAACAAGAAAAACAAATATAAACTGAATGAAAAACTTATAGTCCTCATTACTAGATTTTAATCGTTTAAAACTATTCCAAAGTAAAAAACCTATTAGGAGCGTTTGTAAAACACCATACTCTACTAGTAATGCTAAAATTGAAGAAAATGGTTCATTTCTAGTTCCATCATTGTACTGAAAAGTTATATTATTATTCCATAAAGGATAGACATGATAATTTGCATAAAAGGGTCTATTTTTAATCTTTTTAAATAAACTATTTCTAGTATACTCTCCATTTAATAAAAATGAAACTCGCGAATTATAAGTCCCTGGAGATACACCAAACAAAAAAACCACAGGATTAGCTAAAACTCTAATTCCCCCTTCATAAGCCATAATTTTTCGTGGTGTCTTTACTGTTTTAAACACTTTTACGTCTTTTAACTCACTTTCATAAGGAATTTTATTATTTATGGCATATTTAGCTCTAGAAATATTTTCATTCATATAGGAGAATGCTGTAGGGTCAAGTTTTGTAGTTATAAATATAATTAGCCATAAAGATATGGGCAATAAAATTAAATACTTGAGATACTTTTTGTTTAAACTACTTAAAAATATAATACCTAAAGCGCCTATAAACAATAAGTTTCCTAAACCATAAAAGCACATAAAACCACAGACTAAAAAAAACACAGCTTTTTTATAGTTGGCTTTGGTAAAATAAAATATGGTGTAAATAAAGTTTATTAAACTAAAGGTGTGCATGCTTAACCCACTCCTACCATAGAGCCCATTAAAACCATCATCTAATATACCAACACCGGTTATGTAAACATATATAAAATTTAAAAATGCCGTTATATTCACTATTATTAATACTATTGATGAAATGCTCATCCATAAATCTAATGAAAAAAAGTGCCTATTGGGTTTTGAAAGCAAAACCAAAATAGGTAAATACATTAAAAGAATAGAAAATATGTTATTAATAAAAAACGTTTCATAAAATAATAAATTTACACCTAGACCAACTAGCATCAAAAGCAATGAAACCAATAAGTTTTTTGTTAATTTTAACTTGAATAAGTAAATTAAAACTATTAAAAAGAAAGGGGCAACAAGGATTAAAAACCCTCGCAAAAAAGTAAATAACATTACTGCAACAAAGAATAAGAAAATTTTTTTTCCCAAGAATTTTTCTTTTAATTATTTTTAGTAAAATCTATAATCTTATTGACATCAACTGATAGAATATTACTATAATTTTTATCTTGAAAAGACTCAAATAGCCCGCCAACTTTACCTAATTCTCCTGCTGTATAATCTAATCCATAAACTGGAATATTCAAACTCTTCAAAAATATACAGGCATGAAACCTCATACATAATCCGTAATCAAAATTCTTCAAGAAGTTAATCATATCTCGTGCATGCAACTCTCTATTAAAAACAAAGTAATTATCAATTCCTTTAGAATCGCATAAATCTTTAATATTCAGGGCTGGTTCCATATCAGAGAAACCGTAATGATCCGTATTAAAAGGAACAGAAACAACAGCAAAGTTTTTGGGTAGTTTTTCTAGTACACTAATTATTTTGTCATTTATTATATTATGTAACTCGTCTATGGAATAATCTGACTTATTGTACTTAGCCCACATGGGTCTCAAGTTTAATAAAAAAAGTTTTTCAAAACCCTTTTCTTTTATTTTTTCAATAAACTCGTTAGATTTATGAGCGTTCCAATTCCATTCTTGCTTGATTGTAAAGTTTTGATATAAATAATCAAAAGCAGGATCTCTATTTACATCGTGTTTGATTTCGGATAATTGGCTATACTCATCTCGCATTTCCACATAGCTGGCACTTTTTAGTACTTTTAAAGCTAACCTTTTTGAATATTGCGTTTTAAATGGTCCCCAGCCACAACCTACAACCTCAAAATTTAAATTTTTGTCCTTAAAAGCTTTTATGGTTGTATAATGCTCTAATAAATCTATAGGCATTTCCATAATGGGACCGCCTGCCCATACTAGTAAATCATTTTCTCCCGCTATTACATTTTTTAACTCTACAGAATTTAATGTTCTCATGTTGGTAGGTTGCTCAAAGTCTAAACCTTTTACCCAAAATTGGGTTCGGTCTGTACGTTTACTGTATACAATGAATTCATCAATTTTCTTATATCGTTGTTGTAACCTTAAAATAACACCGCCCAAAATTGCAGAGTCTCCAACGTGTTCCCCACCATAAGCACCAATAATATGAACTCTCCTACCCTTTGATTGACTATTATTAATTACAACATTTTTGTTAGATATATTTAAAATACTTTTAATGTTACTTAACCCAAATGATGTTGCCTTTCCTATAAAATCTAAAAAGGCAAGTTTTGCGGATAACTCTTCTTTTATTAAAGTTATTGGATTCCACGATCCAGACTGGTCATGTATACATTTAGGACATTTATTTGTAATAAGATCATCTAATAATTTAATACTTTCTTCCTTAAAGTAAATATCAAAAGGAGCTTCTTTCCTACAATCGCCCAAAACGTTATTATCAATAGAGCAATGAAACATTTCACCATGAGCAGAAATTAAAATGCCATTGTTTTGAAAATGACATGGAGCTTTTCTATCTGAATTACTAATTAATCTTTTTGATAAGTCTTTATAAAATAATTTACGGGCAGGATTTCTTGTAATGTTTTTTAAACTATTCGACCTTAAGAAATCTGCAAAGAATGAGTTCTCTGGATTAGCTGTATAAAACTCATCGGTTATATCTTTATTGTAAAGTCTTTCAATAGTTGTTGCTTTTCTAAAAACAACATCAATATCATTTTGCTTTGCATAATGCAAAATTTCGTTTATACCATAAATATTATGTTTGGATATGGTACTCTGAATCTGGAGTTTAATGTTGTTTGCTTTAACTATCTTTATAGTATCTAGTACTTTTTTCCAGCCATTTTCAACACGCCTTACCTCTTCATGCAACTCACCTATACCATCAACACTTACATTAAGACTAAAGTTAATTTGCTTTTCATCACACATCTCCTTTATTATAGGCAAAAGCCTATTCCATTTTGTGGGGTGAAAGCCATGTGTTGTAATTGATAAACTCTCTAATCCTTTAATGGAAGTAGTGATAGATTTAATGCAATCTATAAGGTCCTTTCTTAATGTAGGTTCTCCACCCGAAATACCTAAATGCTTTGTATTTTTAAAAAGTTTATCTGAAAATAAGTTTTCAATCTCAATAGGTGTTAATTCATTTTCAGATTTATCCTTCCACACATTACACATACGACATTTTGAATTACAATTGTCTGTGATGGGAAAATTAACATGGGTGGGTAAAATATATTTTGACTTACCAAAACCTGGATTAATATAATACTGATATGAGTACTTTAGGGCTTTTTTGAAAGGCATTTCTAAATAAAATTTAGGTACAAAGGTAAAACAATAATTACTTAAAAACGTGTGCTTGTTTGTAATAATGTTTTAGATTGAAACATCTTACGAACTCCTTTGTTTATATCCAATTATGTAACATTATAACCGAAAAACTTCTGGTTCTGATTAGAAACCAAAATTAGGCTATACTTTATTTTTTAAAAAAAATATTTTTTATCATATTACATTATAATATGAAATTATAATCCTATATATTCGTTAAACTAGTTAATAAGAATACCATGAAAAATATCTTTTTGAATATCTTTTTAATAACATTTGTACTGTTTACATCTTGCAAGGACAAGACTAAAACCATCCCTATAAATGGGAGCTCAACTAGTGAAGTGATTTTAAAACAAGAAATTAATATAGACTATGCCCCTATTTATTTAAGCCCAAAAGCCAAACCAATTATTTCTAATTGGAAAGAATATATTGATGTGCAAAAAAAAGTATATGATTTAAAAAACACAGATACAGTGAAACTGAATGAGCAGTTAGATGAGCTGGATGATTTAATTAGTAAACTATTGAATTCCCAATTCCCTACAAAATTACAAACTCATTTATTTGAGAGAAAATTATATCTTTTAGGTGAGTCTGTTTCAGATTTAAGAAATTTATTGGGTAAAGAAAACATATCGATTGATGATATTAAAAAACGTGTTTTTAAAATCATTGAAGATTATAGTTCCTCCAAAAATCAAATTAATGCTATTTATGGAGGCTAGGGCAACAAAACCTATTTAGTTAGATAATAGATTGATAGAATTTGTTTTTTTATTAATGATCGCGTGTCTTTAAATAAAAGGTTTGAAAAGAAAGACGATACCGAGTACGAAATCAATGTAGCCCAAGCAGCTCCCATGATACCATATTTTGGTATAAGTATAAAATTAAGAGCAATATTCGTTATTAAACCCATTAATTCTCGTTTAAAAATAATGTCTTGTCTATTTATTTTTAATAAATATTTGCTACTTGTAACTAATAAAGTCATTAAAATAATAGTCCAGGCATGAGCTTTTAATACTTGAGAAGCCTGCTTATATTCAGTCCCATATACGATTTCAATTATAGTGTCAGAAAATGTTGTAATGAATAACACGCATAACACAGCAATGGTTAACGCTAATGCAAACATTTTATTAAGTAGCTTATCTACTTCAAATTTAGATAATGCTTTTATTATTTTCGGAAAAAAAACATTAGAGATTATCACTGGAATAGCATATAAAAACTCTGAAATTCTTGACGAGGCTGCATAAATACCAACATCCTCATTATTTGTAAAGGAGGCAATAAAAAGCTGATCAATTTTAAGGTATAAAGTTGTTGTTATTGCGGCTAACATTAATGGAAATCCCTCCTTAAGAAGCGAAGGTGCTATTTTTTTTCTGAAATATGTGGATGGTAAGTTTAATTTGTGATCTTCTCGGATTTTGATTATTACAAAAAATAAAAGATATTCCAATAATGTAAATAAAGCAAAATAAACAACATCTAGCCCCTTTTCAATTGCTATAAGTTTTAAAACAAAGAAAAATGTCAAGGAAATATTTCTTGCAATAACTGTTTTCTTATTTCGTAAGTTAGCTTCGTTTTTTTGAATATATATATTGGAGTTTAATACAATTTGCGAGCTAAACAATAAAATAATTACTAAAAGTAAATCATTGGTAAAATTAATGTTCAGTATGACATAACTAATAAAAAGAATTATAGCTGTAATAACACCAGTAAATAACCTTAAATAGAATGAAATTGATAATATTTTATCTGATATAAGTGGGTTTTTTTCTAACCGCTTTACTATAATGTAATTTAGGCCTAATGATGCAACAGCTGGCAATATAGAGCCAAATGAAACTATGTAATTCCATATACCAAAAACTTCCGCGCCAAAATAAGTTGCCATTTTGGCATAAATGTATAATGTAAGTATGGCTCCATAGCCCTTGTCTAAAAAAAGCCAAAAGATGTTAGTAAAAACAGGATCTTTAATTAGCTTCTTCATTAAGCCTACGAATTACGCATTTATGATATTTTTGCTTTTGAAGTATACCAGTGATACATTTCCTTAATACCTTGAGTTAACTCAACACTATGTTTCCATCCTAAATCATTTAATTTAGATACATCTGTTAGTTTTCTCATTGTTCCATCAGGTTTATCTGAATTAAATACCAAGTTCCCGTTATAACCAATGATTTCTTGTATAGTTTCTGCCAATTCTTTAATCGAAATATCTTTACCTGTTCCAATGTTAATATGAGTATTTCTAATTTCCTCTGCCTCTTTATTATAAGTGTCAGAAAAATCTCTGTTTTCCATTAAAAATACACAAGCATCAGCCATATCTTTACTCCATAAAAATTCTCTTTTAGGCTTTCCAGAACCCCAAATTTCTACGCTGTTAGTAGATACGCCAAATTGTTTCAAATAAGCTTTAGCTTCTTGTATAGTGCTTAAGTTTAAATCACTTGTAACCTCGTTGTATTTACCTTCAGACAATAGTTTAGACAAATGAATTTTTCTAATAAGAGCTGGTAACACATGTGATTTTTCTAAATCAAAATTATCATTTGGACCATATAAATTAGTTGGCATTACCGAAATAAAATTAGTGCCATACTGCAAATTATAACTTTCGCACATTTTAATACCCGCAATTTTTGCAATAGCGTAGGGTTCATTTGTATATTCTAATGTATCTGTTAATAAATACTCTTCGCGCATGGGTTGTGGCGAATTTTTAGGATAAATACAAGTGCTCCCCAAAAACATAAGTTTTTTTACACTATTTACATAACTTTCATGAATCACATTATTTTGAATCATCATGTTTTCATAAATAAATTCTGCGCGATAAACGTTATTGGCAACTATTCCTCCAACTTTTGCAGCCGCTAAAAACACATATTCAGGTTTTTCTTCTGAAAAAAAATTAGCAACATCAACTTGGTTTGTTAAATCTAATTCTTTGTGAGTACGCGTTATAATGTTAGAATACCCTTTATTCTTAAGGTTTTCTAAAATAGCACTTCCCACCAAGCCTCTGTGACCTGCAATATAAATTTTAGAATCTTTATTCAAAATAATTTTTAATTTTATACCCTCCGTCTTTTAAATACTGTTGTTTCCCCATTAATTTTAAGTCACTGGTCATCATATCTTCAACTAAACCAGCCAAATCATATTCAGGAACCCAACCTAATTTTTCTTTAGCTTTTGTTGCATCACCTATCAACAATTCAACTTCAGTTGGTCTATAATACTTTTCATCTACAGAAACTACTTCTTTTCCAATCTCTAATTGATATTCTGGATTATTACAAGCCTTAACATACCCCTTCTCATTTGAACCCTCACCTTTAAACTCTAACTCAATACCAACATGCGTAAAACACATTTTAATAAAGTCCCTAACGGATGTTGTCTTTCCTGTCGCAATTACCCAATCTTCAGCTTCCTCAGCTTGAAGAATCATCCACATCATTCTTATATAATCTTTAGCGTGGCCCCAATCCCTTTGAGCATCAAGATTTCCTAGGTATATTTTATCCTGTAATCCCATTGCAATTTTAGAAGTAGCTCTCGTAATTTTTCTTGTAACAAAAGTTTCACCTCGAATTGGTGATTCATGATTAAATAAAATTCCATTACAAGCAAAAATCCCATACGCTTCTCTATAATTAACTGTAATCCAATAAGCGTACATTTTTGCCACAGCATAAGGACTTCTAGGATAAAAGGGTGTGGTTTCTGTTTGTGGTACTTCTTGCACTTTTCCATACAATTCAGAAGTTGAAGCCTGATATACCCTTGTTTTCTTTTCTAGCCCTAAAAGTCTAACTGCTTCAAGAACTCTTAACGTCCCTATTCCATCCGCATTTGCAGTATATTCAGGCATTTCAAAGGAAACATGTACATGACTCATAGCAGCCAAATTATAAATTTCGTCTGGTTGAACCTCTTGAATAATTCTGGTTAAATTGGTGCTATCAGTTAAGTCACCATAATGAAGAAAATATCTTTGATTTTCAACATGAGGATCCTGATATAAATGATCTATTCTATCTGTATTAAACAGAGATGACCTCCGTTTAACACCATGAACTTCATAGCCTTTTTTTAATAGGAACTCACTCAAATAAGCTCCATCTTGTCCTGTTACCCCTGTAATTAGTGCAACTTTTTTTTGCATAATTAATAAAATTTGTTGCAAAAGTATGCATTTGATTTATTCTAAACTCATTTAATTCAATAAGAAATACATTTATCCCTAATTTGTTGCACTTCGTAATTTTAATTAGGTTAGAAATAATTTTATTTGTTTCTAGAATATTACACATCTAAATTAGTATAATATCGTTGTAGACAACTATACTATGATATTTTAAATCCACTCTAAAGGCTCACTCTTTTTTACAGGTGAGAAATATATGATTTTAAAACTAATTTTTCATTGGTTATTAAAGTAATGTTTACGGTGAACTATCCACTGTGTTTTATAAGCTCTTTGCTGTCATCTAATAGATAGATAATCAAAAGACTTCCTAATCATTTCTATTCTTATAATTAACTAGTTTGTTTTTCTTCTGAAACTATTAGGGATACTGGATGAAATGAGTTAACAATGACTTGATATCATCAGTCGCTTCCGTAAACACCTCTTTTAAAATAGGCTCAAACTTTATGGAATGGCATAGCATAATTACCTTTTATTTTTTTTTTGCAATCAACATCTAATCACATCATTTTAGGCAAGAAATATAATTAGACTTATTAAATTAAGTATTGTAAAATGTTTAAAGCTTATATGAACACATAAAATATTATTTTAAACCAACATCCCAGCCGCTACAGTTTCATTCGTAGCATCATCAACCAAAATCACACTTCCAGTGGTTCGATTATCTCTATAGGAATCTATCATTAAAGGTTTTGTTGTGCGTATTTTCACTTTTAAAATATCGTTCATTCCAATACTCACATCGTCAAACTTGCGCTCTAAAGTATTGATATCAATTTTATAAATCACCTCTTTAATCATAGCCTTTTGCTCGTTAGAGGTGTGCTTAATAGTATATTTTGCTCTTGGTTTTGCTGGGTTGTTATTTAACCAACACAACATAACCTCAATATCTTGAAGGGCTTGAGGCTTGTTATTAGAGCGTACAATCATATCGCCTCGACTAATATCTATATCATCTTCTAAGGTTAAGGATACAGACATAGGTGCAAAGGCTTCTTCAAGTGTCCCATTATATATATCGATAGTTTTTATGGTGCTCGTAAACCCAGAAGGCATAACCGTTATCTCATCGCCAGGTCTAAATACACCACTCGCTATGCGTCCTGCATAACCTCTATAATCTCTATGACTTTCGTTCTGTGGTCTTAAAACCGTTTGTACCGGAAAACGTGCATCAATTTTATTCGTATCGCTACTTATATGCAAAGTTTCTAAGGTGTGTAATAGAGGAGCCCCTTGATACCAATCCATGTGCTCGGACCTATTTACCACGTTATCGCCCAACAAAGCCGAAATTGGTATAAATCTAATGTCTTTGATAAGCATTTTAGATGAAAACCCTTCAAATTCGTAAATTAGATTGTTATAAACTTCTTCCGAATATTCCACTAAATCCATCTTATTAATACATACTATTACGTGTGGAATGTGCAATAAAGACGCTATAAATAAATGTCTTTTAGTTTGTTCCACCACGCCGTGTCTGGCATCCACAAGAATAATAGCTGCGTTTGCGGTCGAGGCTCCCGTAACCATATTTCGTGTATATTGAACATGTCCTGGCGTATCGGCAATTATAAATTTTCTTTTCGGGGTTGTAAAATATCGGTAAGCAACATCAATTGTAATCCCTTGCTCTCGTTCATCACGAAGGCCATCGGTAAATAATGCTAAGTCTACCCCTTCATGGCCTCTTTTTTTGCTTGTTTTTTCAATGGCTTGTAATTGGTCTTCAAAAATAGATTTAGAATCATAAAGTAAACGCCCAATTAAGGTACTTTTTCCATCATCTACACTTCCCGCCGTTGTAAAACGTAATAATTGATTATTATCTATCATGTTTAGATTGTGAAATTTTAACAAAGGACCTTTATATCAACATTAAAGGTGCTTTTTCAATATTAGTTGTAGTATTTAAAAATATCCTTGACGCTTACGGTCTTCCATAGCAGATTCAGAGCGCTTATCATCACTTCTATTACCGCGTTCTGTACTTCTCATTCCTGCTACCTCAGAAGCAATTTTATCAAGTGTATCTGCGTCAGATTCATCACCTCCAGTAATAGTAATATCTCCTAAGGTTCTAAAACGTATTTTTTTCGTTACAACCTCTTCATGGTCTTCTAAAATTAAGAAGTCTGAATATGGAATCCAAGTGCCATCACGTCGTATCACTTTTCGTTCATGTGCAAAATAAAGAGATGGTATAGCGATATTTTCGCGTTTAATATAATTCCATACATCCATTTCTGTCCAATTACTTATTGGGAATACTCTAAAGTGTTCTCCTTGAAAATGTTTGCCATTAAAAATGTTCCACAATTCTGGACGTTGATTTTTAGGATCCCATTGTCCAAAATCATCTCGATGTGAGAAAAAACGTTCTTTTGCTCTAGCCTTTTCTTCATCTCGCCTTCCACCACCAATAGCGCAGTCTATTTTATTTGCCTCAATAGCATCTAATAAAGTGGTCGTCTGAAGAGCATTTCGCGTCGCATTTTTACCTTTTTCTTCTGCTACCCTCCCTTCATCAATAGATTCTTGAACAGATCCTACAATAAGTTGTACACCCAATTCCTTTATAATATTATCTCTAAATTGAATGGTTTCAGGGAAGTTATGTCCAGTATCTACATGCATTAAAGAAAATGGAATTTTGGCTGGATAGAATGCTTTTTTAGCTAAATGTGTTACTAAAATAGAATCCTTACCTCCTGAAAATAAAATAACGGGATTTTCAAATTGCGCCCATACTTCACGTAATACGAAAATGGCTTCGCTTTCTAATTCGTCTAAATAATTTAAATAATACTTACTCATTGATCATGGACAATTTTGGAATTATATAATCTACGATACGCTGAGCTGCTGCTTCAACGGATTCGCTTTCCGTTTTAATTTCTATATCTGGGTTTTCTGGTACTTCAAAAGGAGCAGAAATTCCAGTCATATTTTTAATTTCACCTGCTCTAGCTTTTTTATAAAGCCCTTTTACATCACGTCTTTCACACTCTTCAACGCTAGTATTTATGTACACCTCAACAAAGTTAACATCTTTAACGATACTTCTAATGTTCTGACGATCTTTTTTATAAGGCGAAACAAATGCCGCTAAAACCACTAAGCCGGCATCAATCATTAAGTTTGAAACTTCTGCTATTCTTCGAATATTTTCCGTTCTATCTTCTGGCGAAAAAGTTAAATCCTTATTAATACCTTTTCTAATATTATCGCCATCTAAGGTATAGGTTTTAATACCTTGCTGAAATAGTTTCTGTTCTACAACATTAGCAATAGTAGACTTTCCAGAGCCTGAAAGCCCTGTAAACCACAATAAAAGTGTGTTATGGTTATTCGCTTTTATCCTATCTTGATGGGAAATCTGATAGTTATAGGAGGTAATATTTTCTTTCATAAACTAATTATTGTTTACAATATAAATAAAATTATAAACAATCATTGGTCAAAGTATTTTGGTTTAAGAATTCCTAATTATTAACTATATTTTATTACGATTTCTTAACCCATAATCAACTCTATACCATGCACGCTCATGTAGGTAATAAAATAACATTTTTGTAACAACTTCTGCTAAACCAATTTGTAAAGCGGTAAAAGGGTTACCAGAGATTATCCATGCTAAAGTCATTGTGTCTAGTGTACCTACTATTCGCCAAGTTACAGTTTTAGCAAGATGACGCTTTCTACTTTCTAGGGTTACCCCCTCTTGAGATAAGTTAATTTTAAACCAAACCCGTTCGTGTAAATAATATAAAATGCTTTTTGTAGTAATTTCAGCTAAACCTATTTTTAATCCAGCATAAGGATCGCCAGTAATAAACCAAGATAATATAATAGTATCTAAGGTACCTATAAACCTCCAAGTAATGGTTTTTGCTATATGTCTTTTATAGGATTTATCTCGCATTATTTACTAACTACAAAATAGCTGTTAAGTAAATTTTCTTTATTGTAAGTTAATGGTTTTTTTGTTTCTTGAGAAATAACTTCAAGGCCAACAGCATTACAAATAGCTTGTCCGGCGGCTGTATCCCACTCCATCGTTGGTGCAAATCGTGGATAAACATCTGCATTTCCTTCTGCAACTAAACAAAATTTTAAAGAGCTACCTTTTGAAACTACCTCAACATTATTCCCTTGCTTTTTTATACTTTCAATAAAGTCTAATGTATCTTGATTCATGTGAGAACGGCTACCCACAACCTGAACTAATTTTGTATTTCCTTCTTTTGGTTGTATTGTTTGAGATACTTCTAAAACCTGCTTAACTGATACATCATGAGAAGTTAAATCTGCTTTAAAAGCTTTATTGGATTCAACATCTGCATAATATATAGTTTTTGTAGCTGGCACATAAATAACACCTAAAAGAGGTTTTCCGTTGGTAATTAAAGCAATATTAACGGTAAATTCTCCATTACGCTTAATGAATTCTTTTGTTCCATCAACCGGGTCAACAACCCAGCAAGTTTCCCATGTTTTTCTTACGGAATAATCTGTTTGCTTATTTTCTTCAGAAATAATTGGAATTTCCGTAGGAATTAGAAAAGAGTTAATAATATCGTTCGCTTTTGTATCAGCTTCAGTTAAAGGAGATTTGTCATCTTTAACTTCTACATTAAAAGCCGTATCATAAACTTCCATGATAACTTTTCCTGCTGCTAATGAAGCCTCCATGGCTATTTGTAAATTTTTATCCATTATAATTTGATAGGGCTTTTTTTAAACTATCTCTCCAATAAGGAATTTCGATATTTAAACTGGTTTTTATTTTGGATTTATCTAACACACTAAAATGAGGTCTTTTAGCTGGTGTTGGGTATTCCTTGGTTTTTATTGGTAATACTTTTATGTTAATATGAGCCTCTTCAAAAATTGCTTTGGCAAAATCGTACCAACTAGCAACACCTTCGTTACTATAATGATAGATTCCGTATTCATGATGATTTGTTGTGATGATTTTTAAAATAGTTTCTGCTAAATCTGTTGCATACGTTGGTGTGCCTATTTGGTCTGCCACAACATTTAATTCATTTCTGTCGTGTGATAATTTTATCATGGTTTTCATGAAATTATTCCCGTTTTCAGAATACAACCAAGACGTTCTAATTATAAAGTGTTGTTTTAAATATTTTACTATCTCTTGTTCTCCTTCCAGCTTTGTTAAAGCGTAAATGCCGGTTGGAATGGTTGTGTCTGCTTCCGTATAGGCTACTGATTTATCTCCTTTAAAAACAAAATCTGTAGAAATCTGTATCAATGTGGTATTATTATCCTTGCAGACTCTTGCAAGGTTACTAGGACCTAGAGTGTTTATTTCCTTCGCTATTTGTTGCTCAGTCTCTGCCTTATCTACAGCTGTATATGCCGCACAATTAATGCAATAATGAATTGTTTTATTGTTAAAAAAATTCTGAACAGCCTTAAAGTCGGTAATATCTAAAGTATCAGAATCTGTATAAATAATATTTAAATTAGAATAATTAGATTCTATATCTTTTATACAAGTTGCTAATTGACCATTTCCTCCTGTGACTAAGATGTTTATCATAATTCAGCATTGTCTAATGTAGGTAAAATTATATCTTTTTCAGAAACAATCAACTCATTATTAGGCAGCTGCCAATCTATATTTAGAGTTGGATCATTATAAATAATTCCTCCTTCAGATTCCTTATTATAATAGTTATCACATTTATATGAAACGATAGCAGTATCACTTAAAACAACAAAGCCATGTGCAAATCCTCTTGGCACATATACCTGTTTCTTATTGTCTTCAGAAAGCTCTATGGTTACATATTGGCCAAAGGTTGAAGAATTTTCTCTAACATCCACTGCTACATCTAATACTTTTCCTTTTATAACTCTTAGCAACTTAGCTTGTGCATGAACACCTCTTTGATAATGTAAACCTCTTAATACACCTTTAGTAGAAAAAGATTCATTATCCTGAATAAACTTTGAAGAAGTACCTGTTAATGTATTAAACTTACTTTCGTTAAAAGATTCAAAAAAATATCCCCTTTTATCTTCAAATATCTTTGGTTCAATTATAAAGCAGCCTTCTAATTTTGTTTCTAGTACATTCATTATTTTTTATTCAAAAGGCCTAATAAATTTTTACCGTATCCACTCTTCATTAAAGGCTCTGCAAGCTCTTTAAATTGTTTTTCTGAGATATAACCCATTTCAAAAGCTGCAGCTTCAATAGAGCCTATTTTAAGCCCTTGACGCTCTTCAATAACCTCAACAAACTGTGAGGCTTGCATTAGTGACTGGAATGTCCCCGTATCTAACCAAGCTGTTCCTCTATCTAGTATGCTAACGCTTAGTTTTCCTTTGCTTAGATAAGCTTTATTTACATCTGTAATTTCAAGTTCTCCTCTATGGCTTGGTTTAATGTTTTTAGCTATTTGAACAACGGAATTATCGTAAAAATAAATACCAGGAACCGCATAATTAGATTTAGGACTCTCAGGTTTTTCTTCTATAGAAATTGCATGACCTTCTTTATCAAACTCTACTACACCATAACGTTCTGGATCATGAACTCTGTAAGCATAAATAATTCCTCCGTCAGGATCATTATTACTTTGCAATAACTCGGATAGACCGGTTCCGTAAAAAATATTATCTCCTAATATTAAAGCAACCTTATCATCTCCTATAAATTCTTCACCAATAATAAAGGCTTCTGCTAAACCATTTGGGTTTTCTTGAACTTCATAAGAAAAGGAACACCCTAAGCGCTTACCATCCCCTAATAAATCCTTAAACAGAGGTAAATCCTTAGGAGTAGAAATTATTAAAATTTCTCTAATACCTGCGTATAATAAGGTTGAAAGTGGATAATAAATCATTGGTTTATCATAAATAGGCATTAGTTGCTTACTTACTGATAAAGTTAATGGGTGAAGTCTCGTTCCTGATCCTCCTGCTAGTATAATTCCTTTCATAGAAAGCTATATTTTTATTACTACGAAGGTGGTAATTAACTATATTGTTTTTCGTAGTACGATTGGTAAGCGCCACTTGTAACGTTATCTAACCAATCTTTGTTAGTTAAATACCAATCGATGGTCTTTTTTAATCCTTGTTCAAAAGTTACGGATGGTTTCCAACCTAATTCTTTATTAATTTTTGATGCGTCAATGGCATATCTTAAATCATGTCCAGGACGATCTTTAACGTAGGTAATCAACTTTTCTGAAGAACCCTTTACTCTCCCTAGAGCAACATCCATTTGTTGGCAAAGCAACTTGACAAGATCGATGTTTTTCCACTCGTTAAAACCTCCGATATTATATGTTTCTCCTTGGTTTCCTTTATGAAAAACTAAATCTATAGCTATGGCATGATCTACAACATAAAGCCAGTCTCTAGTATAATTTCCATCACCATAAACAGGTAATGGCTTATTATGAATTATATTATTAATAAATAGCGGGATTAGTTTTTCTGGGAATTGATTTTGCCCATAGTTATTAGAACAATTTGTAATTACGTAAGGCAGGCCATAAGTTTCACCATAGGCTCTTACAAAATGATCGGAACTTGCTTTTGAAGCGGAATACGGAGAGTTTGGATCGTATGAAGTTGTTTCTGTAAACAAACCAGTTTCTCCTAAGGTTCCATAAACCTCATCGGTACTAATATGATAAAATAGTTTATTATTGAAATTATCTTTCCAAAGATTTTTAAACGCATTTAATAAAACCATGGTTCCAATAACATTTGTTTTTACAAATGCTAAAGGATCTGTAATAGATCTATCAACATGAGATTCTGCTGCCAAATGAATTACAGCATCAAATTGATGCTCTGTAAAAAGGGCATTAATAAAACCTTCGTTAGTAATATCTCCTTTTATAAATGTATAATTAGAAGCGTTTTCTACATCTGTAAGATTCTCTAAGTTCCCAGCATAGGTTAAACTATCTAAATTAAAAACATGGTAATCTGGATATTTGTTTACAAATAACCTAACGACATGAGAACCAATAAAACCAGCTCCACCAGTAATTAATATAGATTTATTATGCTTCATATCTAGAAATAAATCTAATTATATTTCTAAATAAAAAGCCTAAACAAAGTAAAACGAAACTAGCTAAAGGGAATATAATTAAGTACTTACTCCATATAGAAGTATATTTCGCTCCTGTATCCTGAAAGCTAGAAAGTGTGTCAAAATAAACATCTTCTTCTACCTTCTGAGCATCCAATTCACCTAAAGCCTCTCTTAATTGCATACTTTCCTTAAGTAAATCATATTCCCTAGTTTTTGTTCTTTCCTGAATAAAAGTCATTCCATCTTTGGTAGTATAGGAACCTTGATTGGAACTTGTTTCTTCAGCCATAACATTTATATAAACTTTTTGTAAAGAATCAACTTGTCTAATAGACGACAAAATCCGATTCCTTTCAATGGAAATCAAGGAATCCCTTTTTTGCATCTTCTTCACAGAATAAGTATTTGTGAACGTGTTATTTAACCCCTCCTCTAATGACCTAAAAATATCCTTCTTATATGAAAAAACCTCAATCTCGAACACATCGCCAGAATAAATACTTCTATTTTCTACGAACTCTTCAAAACTAATGTTCTGAGCTCTTGTACTATCAATAGATCTTAAAAAACTATCATATTGAACTATTTTATCGTTCTCATTTTCTGGACCTGCATTAATGCCGAAGCTAATAATTTGTTTAGCCTCCTCTTCATTAAGGTTAAAAATCTCTTCTATTTGATGATAATCCTTTTCATTTATTAAGGCATTATAATACTTGATGTTAGTAACCAACTGATACTTCGAATCAAAATAAGGCTTTACAAGCATTTGAGAGGTGTACACTTCTCGTTGGGTTCTTTGAAGTACATAACCTAAAATAGCAGAAACTAACATGATTATAGCAATTAACTTGAAGTTTCTAACTAGAGGCTTTAATGCATAAATAAAGAAGGAAAATATGCCTTTAAAAATGCTAAGGAAAAAATTAAAAACCTTGTTGATACTTTTTCCAAAATAATCGAATAGAACTAGAACGTCTACTTCTTCGGTGTTTTTGTTTTGTTCTGGTAAATTTTTACTCATTTTGAGGTTAAGATGTTAGTTAAATATTTGTTGTAATATTTTTCTTGTTATTAAATATGTGGGTTTAACACCTGTAGTTCCAAGACCTCCAGACGCCAAAGTACTTCCTGTTTCTAACGGATTATCACTAGCGTAATAGGCGTATCGTACCTTCACTTTTGGATTGATGCTTCTTCTAACCTTTGACGCCGCTTGAATAGCTTTCTGATAATGGGCACCTTCCATTTCAAGACCGATAACGTTCCATGTGGAATTAAAAAAGAATTTCAAAATCTCCTTATTCTGTAAAGAAGTTCCTAAAACCGTAATCATGGTTCCTTCATAAACGTCTACGTCGTTACCTTCTAGGTCTTTTTTGCTTAATTCGTTTTTAAATGGATAATTATCTGCTGTCCCTTCAAAAATATGCGCTGAAGGAATCATAATATCTCCTTTACCACCTTCTAGAATTCCAGCTTTCCCCATAATTGAAATAGACTCTACGTTTAAGTGAATTTTATTTCCATTAATTTGGATAGGCTTTAACAGTTCGTCAATGGTTTCGTAGGCTTGTTCTCCAAAAGCATAATCCATTACAAATATTACTGGCTTTTCTTCTTTTTTGAAACGCTCACTTACTTCAATATCTACAGTTGAAAAATCAATTTTGGCCGTATCAAAAATTTGTACATCGATATTAGTTCCAGAACTGTCTGGAATATAAATCATGCCGTTCTGCAATGCTTCTTTGGTTACTTTATTACGTAATTCTTGATTGCTTTTGTGGCTTATAGCTTCATAAACCTCAAATATGTTTTTCTTTTTTGCAAAAGTTTTTAAGGCATTTGGAGCGAAAATTGAATTCATTACACTGTGCATATTAGCACTAATGATATGGATTGGTCGCTCTAACAAGTCGTTTTTATAAAGAATTTCCTTTATGTTATTAGACCAAACTTCACCATGAATATGATGTCCAAGACGCTCTCTAAGCACCGGACTAAAAGTAACTGTACGTTTATTATCGTTTACCACTTCTTCAATGGCTAACTTACCTAACCAGTAGACTATGTGCAATAATCTCTCTGGTTGAGAATCTAACGCAAACTGATCGTAAACCGTAAGTATTTCATTAAAAGTTCTGCCTAAAATATTTGCAGTATGCGAAATTGCTATTTCTCTTTCTTCTAGTGTAAGTTTCTTTTTAGATAAAACTGCTTTCTCAAGTTTTTTCCAATCTCTAGTAGTATTTCCTGTTTCGTCTATTAATACACGCTTACTGATTTTATGAGATTCAATAAACACAAAAGTAAGATGAGTTAGTATGTCGTATATTTCTGAGCGTCCACGAGTAATTTCTATATTCATTTGCTCCTCATCAATACGATAACAGTTACGTCTTCTTTTTGGTGGAATGATAACTTTAAAATGAGAGTTTGCATACCCCTCATCACTGGTTAAATTTATAAATGTACATTCTTCAATACCTTGAGGCAACCTATCCACAACATATAACAAACCTTCTAATTCGGCTTTTTCCTCTCCAATTGATCCATAAATCTCTGGCTTTAATTGCAATAAAGACTCACGAAGGGTCTCACCTGAAACTCCCATAGGTTTGTAAAAACCTCTGTTAAACAGATGCCTCATAGTGATATACATCCTTTCTATGGCATTCGAGCTTTCTTGAGCTCTCGTTCTATCATGATGTTTAATTTTATTCATAAAAATAGTTTAGCTAACAAATATAGTATTATTTAATCAGATTTTGAGATTCTAAAACCTCAGCAATCTTTCTGTCGTTAGCAAGTCTTGCTATTTTATTTTGTCCACCTAGTTTTCCAATAGATTTCATATAATCTTGAAAGCCATTTTTCTTTACTTGAGAAATTTTTAAAGGCTGAAGGACTTTTCCTTTTATTAAATCGAAGTAATAACTGTTCTGTTTTTGCAAGGAATCATCCATAATTTTTGAAAATACCGCCATATCAGCAGGTGTTTTTTCGAATTCTATAAACCATTCATGATACGGCAACCCTTGTTCTGGGTTAATTTGTGGAGCTACAGTAAACTCTGTAATTTGAGCATCAGTGCCAAGTACAGCTGCTTCTAGGGCCTGTTCTACTTCTTTGCCAATAACATGTTCTCCAAAGGCTGAAATAAAATGTTTTATTCTTCCCGATACGATTACTCGATAAGGTTTTAATGATGTAAACTCTACCGTGTCTCCCACATTATAGGCCCAAAGCCCTGCATTTGTAGATACAATTAGTACGTAATTTACTCCAAGCTCAACATCTTTTATCGTAAGGCGTTTCGGGTTTTGTGTATAAAACTCATCTGCTTTTATAAATTCATAGAAAATACCCGAGTTAAGTTGGAGCAACATTCCTCTCTCATTTTGCTTATCTTGAAAGGCAAAAAATCCTTCACTTGCAGGAAATAATTCAATGCTATCAACTTTTCTCCCAATTAATTTTTCAAATTTGGCTCTGTATGGTTCGTAATTAACTCCTCCAAAAATAAATAAATTGAAGTTTTTAAAAACATCACCTACTTTTTTACCCGTTTTCTCTTGAATTTTTTCAAAATACATTTGAACCCAAGAAGGAATTCCAGAAATGACTGTCATGTTTTCTGGTAACGTTTCATCAACTATTGCACTTACTTTGGTTTCCCAATCTTCAATACAATTGGTTTCCCATGATGGCATTCTATTTTTTTGAAGATATTTGGGCACATAATGAGCAACAATTCCTGAAAGTCGGCCTAATTGAATTCCGTTTTTCTTTTCTAAAATTGGACTCCCTTGTAAGAAAATCATTTTTCCATCTACAAACTTGCTGTTTCCAGTTTCTGCAATGTACATTAAAATAGCATTTCTAGCCGCATCGATATGTGTAGGCATGCTTTCTTTAGTAATCGGGATGTATTTAGCTCCCGAAGTGGTTCCTGAAGTTTTTGCAAAATAAAGAGGCTTTCCTTTCCATAAAATATCCTTTTCTCCTGCCACCACACGTTCAACGTAAGGTTTCAAATCTTCATAATCCCTTACTGGAACTTGTTTCACAAAATCTGCATGCGACTTGATACTTAAAAAATCATGATCCTTTCCAAATTGGGTTGTAGTAGCCGTACTAATCAAGGATTGAAATACCGTTTCCTGAGTTTCAATAGGTTTATTGGCCCATTTTAAAATGGACTTAGAAACGTGTTTTGCAAAAGGTTTGGCTAAGGCCGCTTTAAGTGAAAACATTAGTTAAAATCTATAAAATTAGTTGGGTTTATTGGATAACCATCTTTCCAAAGTTCGAAATGTAAATGTGGACCTGACGTAAGTTCGCCTGTGTTTCCTGACATAGCTATGACCTCTCCTGCTTTAACCAATTCGCCCTGTAACTTCGTTAAAGAGGCGTTGTGCTTGTAAACAGAAATTAATCCATCACTATGTTCTATAATGATAACGTTTCCTGTTTGAACTGTCCATTCTGCGAAAATTATAGTACCATCGGCTGTTGCTTTTATAGGCGTATTTGTATCAACAATAATATCTACAGCATAATGTTTTTCTTCAAAATTATACGGCTCAGAAATAGCACCTGTAACGGGAGGAAATAATACGAAATTAATTTTAGAAGTGGCTGTTTCAAATAAATTGTATTTATCTTCCTTTGCAACTTTTTCTCTTAAAAGTGAATCTTCTTTGGATGGTCTTAAATCTATTTCAGAAACATTAATTCGAGCTTCTTCCAAGATTGAATCTCTATTAAAATCTATTGAACTTATTTCTCCTTGAAGAACCTTTTTTATTGATGAATAATATCTTTCATTTACAGCAATTAACTGTTGTAAGGAATCTGTTTTATAAGTGAGTTCTACAGCTTGTTTTTTTAAACTAGTTGATGAATACCCAGGAATGTATTCGCGCAAAGAAGTAAACGCAATTAATAAGGTTGTACCCGTAATTAAAAGAATTGCCGATAATGACATGACTACAAACACGTTTAAACGCGTTAATTTAAACGATAATCTCTCCTCAAAAGTATCTTCATTAAGAATCACCAATCGATACTTATGAAGTAGTTTCTTTCTAAACTTTTTGGTTTCCTTGTTTTTCTTTGCCATTCTTCTAACAAAATTAAATAAAATATCTCAGTAGCCGATATGCAATATGCTAAAGTTCTTGTTAAAACGATATATTTAAACTTTAATTATTAACTTTGCTTTTTAAAATAAATCTATATGACTTTATATATCCTACCTTTAGCTATTGGACCATGGCAAATAGCACTTATTGTTGTTATTGTGTTATTATTATTTGGTGGTAAAAAAATTCCAGAATTAATGCGTGGATTAGGAAGCGGCATTAAGGAGTTTAAAGACGCTAGTAAAGAAGAAGATAAAACAAAAGAACCTAAAGAATAAGGTGCTTTTGTAACACAAAAAAACCCAACATATTAACAATGTTGGGTTTTTTTGTTGTCTGAATTGAACTTTAATTATTCTTTTATTTTAAGCGAACGGATGATTGCTTCCAATTCAAACATATAGTCACGCTTTTCTACAGATGGTGCAAAAGCAAAGCCCTCTATTACCAATAGTCTATTATTAATTTTATCTTCAATAACGTAGTTAATAAAAGGACCGGACATAAACGCATTTTTTACATCCCAAAGACCTTTAGTTTCAATTGCTGGTTTATTATCTATAATGGTCTCAAAAATGGCTGGAGCGTAGGCTTCTTCTGTAATCATAAAGGCATCTTCGGTTGGCCCTGGAATATGAGCTTTACCAATAGAATCTCGTAATTTAATTATCTGATCTACTAAACTGTCGTCTTTCTTAATGGCATTAAATGGTAATTCAAAAATCATCAAGTTGGTTGTTCCAGTAGTTATATCCTTTCTAATCCAATAAAAATGATCTTCTTCTTTAGCTATTCTATAGGCCGAAGGAAATTTAATATTTATTCCCAACTTTTCTTCTATCGTGTTGCTTGTATGAAGCGATAAAGAAATACGTCGTTGTTTTTCTTTAATTTCTTCGCTTTTAAAAGATGCAATTATTTTCTGTGAATTAGCTTCAATTTGCTCTATAATTTCCTTGTCTGTTTTTCCGGAAACCAAAACAACTTTTTGTGGTTGAGCATAAACATCTGACACTATTTTCACTGCTGCCTCAGCCCCCTTTTCTATTTTAAAAACTGTTCTATTTTTAGTTACAAAGCCATTAAATACAACTGGGGGAATTTGGCTCATTGTAAACAAGGGTTCGTCCTGTGGTAAACCATCTACTGGTGCTGCAAGAGTGTTTCTTATTGCTTCACCCACTGATCCTTCCCATAAATCGTTTTCTATTACAATGGATAAATTATTGATGTTTCCAGAAGAACTTGGTAAAAGTTTTTGATTAGAATTCGAGTTATTGCCGCAACTTAATATGAGCAAAAATGTAAAGAATATCAGTGTTTGTTTCATTGGTTATAAAGTTTTTTACACGAAATTTCATAGATTAACCTTCAAATATATAGTGTAATATGAAGAAAATTATACTTATGAAATTCTAGGTTTCAATTTAAGTTTATCCTTTAGAAACTTTAAGTTTCATTCCAGGCTTTAGATTATTACCGCTAATACCGTTCCAATCTCGAATATTTTGAACAGAAACTCCTGGAAACTTTTGTGATATGCTCCAAAGTGAGTCGCCACTTCGTACTGTATAAATTTTTTGACTCCCCGAAGAAGCCGATTTTACTGGAGTACTGCTTGCTTGTTGCGAAGTTACAGGGTTTCTAGGATAGATAGTTAAGCGCTGCCCTATTTTTATATTATTGCTACGCAATCCATTCCATTGTTTTAATTGACTTACACGAACGCTATATTTTCGTGCTATATATCCTAAATTATCTCCACTTTTTACGCGGTAGGTTATTTTAGATTTTGATTCAAAAAATTGTGGTAATGGTTTTTCACGAGTATTTAATTCAGCTTTAGCAGCTTCGTAAATAGTAGATTCATTTGCCACAAATGCTCCAATAGAAGTGCGAGGCAACCTTAAATAATAATTCTTGTTTTCAATAACTGGAATAATATCTAATTTATACGATGGGTTTAAAAACTGTAATTGCTCAATTGGCAATTTTGTAGCTTCAGCAACCTGATCCAAACTTATCATTTGTTTGATTCTTATCGTATCTGTTTCCACGCCGTGAAATCTTGGTCTTTCCGATACAAATCCATGTTCTTCAGCATATTCAAAAATATACATAGTAGCTAAAAATGCCGGTACATATCCTGCAGTTTCCCTAGGTAAATTGTGACGAATGTTCCAATAATTTTCATAGCCACCAGATCGTCTGATAGCTTTCGACACGTTACCAGGACCAGAATTATAAGCTGCTAAAGCTAAATCCCAATCGCCAAATATTTCATAAAGCTTGGATAAATATACAGCAGCTGTAGTGGTTGATTTTATTGGGTCGCTACGTTCATCTACATAGCTACTAACCTCCAAGCCATATTGTTTTCCTGTAGCATACATAAATTGCCATAATCCTGTTGCTCCTACTCGAGATTTTGCACGAGGATTTAAGGCCGATTCCACTATGGCTAAATACTTCATTTCCAAAGGAATGTTATAGGCGTCCATTTCGCGTTCAAACATTGGGAAATAGAATGCACTTAAACCCATAATTCGCTCAAAATAAGCTCTTCTATTTTTTAGGAAGTTTTTAATTACGCTTTCTAAAGACGCATTATATTCAACATTAAACGGAGTTCTAGCATTTAACCTAGCAAGCCTTGCTTTTAAAGTATCTGTAGTTAATTCTGGATATTCAACGGTCTTATAATCTAAATCTGAAACCGTTTTATAAATGGTATCAAACAGGGTGTTATTATATAATTCTTCTAACCATTTTTTATCAAATTCTGAAGCTAACTCAATGTCTTTAAGTGAATCTAATTCTGATAGTTTAGGAACTGCCTCAATTTTTTTTACATAATGGTTTTTCCCATCAATAATGGTATCAACAACATAGTTTTCACCTTCAACTAATTCTGCTTTGCTTAACTTTTCATTCAGTTTTTTCACTTCCAAAGAGTCCTGAGCGTAGGAAATACTTACACTAAACAACATTAAAAAGCTACAGATTCTATTTAAATACATATTTTTTCTTATTTCAATATGATTAACGTTTTAATACTTCATTTCTTGCTTGATCATGATTTATAATTCCAAAATTCACTTATAAGAAAGTCTTTTTAAAACTGTTCATATTATAATTTGAGGGGGTTAATTCTCTAATATAGCTGCAATTCCAGGAAGAGTTTTTCCTTCAAGACTTTCAAGCATGGCTCCACCACCCGTGCTAACATAACTTACTTTGTTTTCAAAACCAAATTGTTTAACAGCAGCAACAGAGTCTCCTCCTCCTACTAGTGAAAACGCTCCGTTTTTAGTTGATTCTGCAATGGCGTAACCTAAAGCAATAGTTCCTTTAGCAAAGTTTGGCATTTCAAAAACTCCTAAAGGCCCATTCCATAAAATAGTTTTAGACTTTAAAACAACTTGTGCAAAAAGTTCTTCGGTATTTGGACCTATATCTAGCCCCATCCATCCATCAGGAATATTATTAACATTGCAAGTATTTGTGTGTGCATTATTGCTAAATGCATCAGCAATTATAGCATCAACAGGTAAATGCACCACTACATTTTTTGCTTTAGCTTTCTCTAATATCTCTATAGCTAAGTCTAATTTATCATCTTCAACTAGGGAGTTACCAATTTTACCACCTTGAGCCTTTATAAAAGTAAAGGTCATTCCTCCACCAATAATTAAATGATCTATTTTATCTAAAATATTATCGATAATAGTAATTTTAGAGGACACTTTTGCTCCACCAAGAATAGCACAAACAGGCTTCTGACCCGTTTGCATTACTTTATCAATACTCTTAATTTCTTGTTCTAATAAGAATCCAAAGCATTTTTTCTCTGGGAAAAATTGAGCAATCACTGCTGTAGATGCATGCGCTCTATGTGCTGTACCAAAAGCATCATTTACATAAATATCTCCTAAACTTGAAAGTTTTTTTGCAAAAGCATCATCTCCCGATTTCTCTTCATCATGATATCGTAAGTTCTCCAATAATAAAATCTGACCTGCTTGTAGATTTTTAGCTGCATTCTGTGCTTCTTCACCAATACAATTGGAAACAAATTTAACTTCAACTCCCATAATATCCTCTACCTTATCTACAATATGCTTTAAAGAAAACTCTTCTTCTTGAGCTTTTGGTCGTCCTAAATGAGACATTAAAATACAACTTCCACCATCTTCAAGAATTTTAATAATGGTTGGTTTAGCCGATTTAATTCTAGTATCATCAGTTACCTTAAAGTCGTCATTTAAGGGTACATTAAAATCTACGCGTATTAGCGCTTTTTTATTTTTAAAATTGAAGTCGTTTAGCGTTTTCATAAGTTTAGAGTTTAATTGACAAATATAAATTTTTCATTTCATAAAAAGAGCCGAATTCTTTTATCTTTGCTTCATGCTGTTTAGTGAAATTTTAGGTCAGGAATATATAAAAAACCACTTAATTCAAAGTGCTGATAACGGTCGTGTACCGCACGCGCAACTTTTTGTTGGTCCAGAAGGCTCAGGAACTTTACCTATGGCCATTGCTTATGCGCAGTACTTGTTGTGCAAAAATACTGAAGGCGAGAATACTGGTGGAAATGAATCTTGTAATATAAAATTCAAGAATTTTTCACACCCAGACTTACACTTTGCTTTTCCAGTTGCAACTAACGATAAGGTTAAAAAACATCCTGTTTCCAATCTGTTTCTAGAAGAATGGCGCGAATTATTAAGCGAACAGCCATACGGAAATTTATACGATTGGTACAAAAAGCTAGGTATAGATAACAAGCAAGGGCAAATTGGTGTAGATGAAGCTACAGAGGTTTTAAAGTCATTATCCCTTAAATCTTATGAAGGCGGGTTTAAAGTAATGATTATATGGATGGCAGAAAAAATGAACACTGCAGCATCGAATAAACTTTTAAAGCTAATTGAAGAACCACCTAACAAAACCATATTCATTCTTATAACAGAGGATGAAGAACAAATTATAAATACGATAAGATCTAGATGCCAAGCATTACATTTTCCTCCTTTAGCAGAAGATGTTATTAAAGAAGCGCTTATCCGAAATTACAATTTAGAACAGGCTGAAGCTACAAGAATTGCAATTCAAGCAAATGGAAACTATAATAAAGCCTGCGACTTAGTTTATCAAGACAGCGAAGATACTACGTTTGAAACTTGGTTTATTTTTTGGATTAGAAGTGCATTTAAAGCAAAAGGAAACAAAGCTGCCATTCACGACTTGATTTCATGGAGCGATGATATTTCTAAAACGGGTCGTGAAACCCAAAAGCAATTTTTACAGTTTTGCATGGTTCTATTTAGACAAGCACTTTTATTAAATTATCAAGCCGACAGTTTGGTTTATATAGAAACTAAAACAAAAGGCTTTGAATTGCAAAAATTTGCTCCGTTTGTCCATGGTGGAAACATTCTTGAAATTACACAAGAATTGCAAGATGCTATATATCATATTGAGCGAAACGGAAGTTCTAAAATTATTCTTACCGATCTTTCCATAAAACTAACTCGACTTTTACATAAAAAGGACAATTAAAATGGCAAACCCAAAAACCTGGTTTGTTATTATAAATCCTACTTCCGGAAATGGCTTAAGTAAGAGGAAATGGCCTGAAATTCAAAATCTTCTAAGAAATTACCTTTTCAATTTTGAATTTTCATTTACTCAGCATGCTAACCATAGTTCAGAAATAGTGCAATATGCAATAAAAAAAGGTTTTAGGAATTTTATTTGTATTGGTGGAGACGGAACATTACACAATATGCTTAATGGTATAATGCTTCAAAAAAGTATTACTACAACAGATATTCATGTAGGTGTTATTCCTATTGGCACAGGAAATGATTGGGTTAAAACACATCACATTTCCACCGACTTTAAAAAAGCCATTCAGACTATTAAAAAGGGGAATATAACACAACAAGATGTTGGAAAATTAGAAGTTCTAAACAAGGCTAAAAAGCCTGTATATTTTATAAATCTTGCGGGAATTGGCTTTGATGGTTACATAGTAAGCAAGGTTAATAAATACAAGAAATTTGGAGCTCTAGCTTATCTAATTGGTGCACTTTGGGGCTTATTCTCATTTAAAAATTTTTGTTCTAAAGTAATAATAAACTCAAAAGTAATTGAAAATAAATCCCTTATGATTATAATTGGAATAGGTAAATACGCTGGTGGTGGAATGCAATTAACACAAGCTTCAAATCCGTTTGATGGCCTATTTGATGTTAGCATTGTAAAAAACATTAGCAAGGCTGATATTATAAAAAACATTTCAAAACTATTTAATGGTAAGCTTACAAGCCATGAAAAAGTGGAATCCTTTAAAACCGATTCTATTTATATAGAAGTTTTAGATAATACAAAACCATTTATTGAAACGGACGGAGAAATAATTGGGACTGGAAATATCCATATTTCGATAATAAAAAATGCATTTTCATTTTACTGTTAAACAAAAAAGCGCCAAACTTACGTTTGGCGCTTTTAAATTCCATTAAATCTTGTAACTACTATTTTTTATAGTCGTTATTTAAAGCTTCTAAAATGGTTTGAGTTAAATCATTAGCTTCTGTTCCGTACATAACACTTCCCGCATCGTTACTTCCAAAAATATAAGTATAACCATTTTTCTCACCATACTCCTTTACATATTTTTTAACCTTAGAGATTAAAGAATCGATTTGAGCTTGACTTTCTTGTTGAATTTCTAACTCATCAGATTGGATACGTTGTTGTAACATTTGTTGTTTTTGACTCAACACTTGGTATTCTTGCTGTGCTTGAGCATCAGTCATTTTTCTAGCTCTTTCTTGAAAAGCTTGTGCTTCTACTTGGAAAGCTCTACCAATACTATCTGTTCTTTTTTGAAATGTTTCAACCTTTGTTTTGAATTTTGCCTCAATATCAATTTTCTCTTGATATTTATTGATTAATTCTCCGTTATCTACAAATCCTGTTTTTAAGGATGATTCACACGAAGACAAAGTAACAATTGCCAAAGCAACTAAAAATATGTTTTTCATTATTTGATTTTTAATTTTGCGCAAATGTAGAAAAGTAAAGTGTATAGTGTTAAAAAATACCTAAAAATTTACACCATAATAATTATCTATTAGAAATCCCTATTAAATAAATTCCATTGATTAAAAACAGCTTAATTAGACGCGTTTTACGCGTGTTTTATAAATTTTAGTAGTTCTTGGTTGTTTAAGATGAAAATCTCTCAAATAAACGCTTTAAATAAAGAATCACTTGTTTTTTATCACATAAATAAGCGAAGAATACTCACCAGATTGCTTAGCCTTCAAATTTGAGATGAACCCTACCCTAAAAGCATTAAAAACATTTAAAGAGCCCTTTTTATATTTTTCTGAAAGCATACTCACATAATATGAATCAAAAACCATTGGTAGGATTTTTACTACTTTCATATTTTTTGTTGAAATCAACTTTGAAATAGATTCTTTAGAAAAATGCCAGAGATGTCTTGGAACATCAAAAGCAGCCCAAAAATTTTTGTAATGCAACGCATCATAACTTTTATGATTTGGAACAGCAACTATTAAAGAACCATTAGGTTTCAGTAATCGCTTAAAAATTGCAAGCTGATCTTCTAAATTTGGTAAATGTTCTAAAACATGCCAAAGAGTAATTACATCGAAACTATGTTCATTAAATTTTAAAAGTTGCTCAATATTATATACAGATTCATTTGTTTTTTGATTTGCAATTTTCCTTGCATGATCATTAGGTTCGATTCCAAGAACGCTCCAATTATCTTTTTGAGCAGTTTGCAAAAAATCGCCTGTACCACATCCTACATCTAATAATGTTTTCTCTTTAAGATTTTCCTTTATTCCATTTTGAATCAAAACAGAATTTATCAGTTTTAGCTTGCGTTTCAATGAAACGTTCCTCACTAAGTGATACACATTTTCCAATAAGTTCCTTTTGGAATCTGTATGCGAAATATAGTCTTCGGTTTTATAATATTCCGGAAGTTGGTTTTCGTTTGGTTGCGGAATTGTTTCTAGAAACCCGTAAATTTCATTTTCAATTAATTGAAACTCCTCGCCAGAAACAGAATAATCTTTAACTTTTAAATACACTTTTCTATCCTTCATAAAACCAATACCGTCTATCCGAAATAATAAATCGCCTTCTGTTCCACGTGGAACATATGTAAAAATAACTTAAATTTATCGGCCCATATAAACTAAAAGCACCGAAACGTCGCTTGGAGAAACACCACTAATTCGAGATGCTTGAGAAATAGTTACAGGTTGAATTTGATTTAATTTTTCTCTAGCCTCCATACTCATAGATTTCAATTTAGAATAATCAAAATTCTTAGGGATTTTTATATTCTCCAGCCTATGAAGTTTATCCGCATTATTTTTTTCCTTTTCTATATAACCAGAATACTTAATTTGAATTTCAGCTTGCTCTATAACTTCATTATCCAGATCATGTGTTTCTATATATTCATTCACAGAAACAACTTGACGCATATCATCAATAGTAATATTCGGTCGAGAAAATATTTTAAACATCTTATCTGATTGATTCATCAAAGCAGACCCTTTAGCTTCAAGAATTGGATTAATTTCTTCATGTTTAACACTAGTGTCTTCAAAAAACTTTACAAATGCTTTAGATTCTTTTTCTTTTTCTTCCATACGGCCCATTCTATTTTCAGAAGCTAAACCAATAGAAAAAGACATAGGGGTTAAACGAAAATCAGCATTATCTTGACGAAGCAAAGTTCTGTATTCCGCTCGCGAAGTAAACATTCTATATGGCTCTTCTGTACCCTTAGTAATTAAATCATCAATTAAAACACCTATATATGCTTCACTTCTACTTAAAGTAAATGGATCTTTCTCTTGAATTTTTAAAGATGCATTAATACCAGCCATCAATCCTTGTGAAGCTGCTTCCTCATAACCTGTGGTACCATTAATTTGCCCTGCAAAATACAAACCTTCAATTAATTTAGTTTCTAAAGTATGCTGTAATTGTGTTGGTGGAAAATAATCGTACTCTATAGCATAACCTGGACGAAAGAATTTCACATTCTCAAATCCCACTACAGAACTTAAAGCTTTAAACTGAACATCCTCTGGTAAGGAAGTTGAAAATCCATTGACATACATTTCAACAGTATTCCAACCTTCAGGCTCCACAAATATTTGATGTCTATCTTTATCAGCAAAACGATTTATTTTATCTTCAATAGAAGGACAATATCTTGGTCCCAAACTTTTAATTCTACCATTAAACATTGGAGACCTATCAAAACCTTCACGAAGTAGATCGTGAACTTCCGGACTAGTAAAGGTCATATAACAAGAACGTTGTTTTGTTAGCGGTTTAGTAACATCCAAAAAAGAGAATTTCTCAGGTTTTTCATCTCCAGGCTGCTCGATCATTTTAGAAAAATCTAAAGACCTTCCATCCACTCTTGGAGGTGTTCCTGTTTTCATTCTACCAGACTCAAAACCCAAACTAACCAATTGTTCGGTAATTCCAGTAGCAGCTTTTTCACCAGCTCTACCTCCACCGAAATTTTTATCACCAATATGAATTAAACCGTTCAAAAAAGTTCCATTAGTTAAGACTACCGATTTAGCTTTTATTTCAATTCCAAGAGATGTTTTTACACCTACAACTTTATGGTTTTCTATCAACAATCCAGAAACCATATCTTGGTAAAAATCCAAATTCTTAGTATTCTCTAACATCAATCTCCAGTCCTCAGCAAAACGCATTCTGTCACTCTGAACTCTCGGACTCCACATTGCAGGACCTTTAGATTTATTCAGCATTTTGAATTGAATGGCCGATGTATCACTAACAATTCCACTATAACCACCCAAAGCATCAATCTCTCTTACTATTTGTCCTTTTGCAATCCCACCCATTGCAGGGTTACAAGACATTTGTGCAATGTTTTGCAAATTCATGGTAATAAGTAAAGTTTTACTACCCATGTTAGCAGCCGCCGCAGCAGCTTCACTACCGGCATGACCACCTCCTACTACAACAACATCATATATTGAATTAAACATAATTCTCTTCTAATCTTTAATTGGATTCGATAATTCCTAAATCATTGTTCCACGTGGAACAATTTCTGAATTAACCCTCAATAATAGAGGCTTTAAAATAAAATAACTTGCAAATATACGTTGATTTACTGCTTATTAGCAAGTAATTGTAGATAATAATTCTCTTTTTCGCGCATTAACAATTCTTCATCAGAAGATTTGTCTTTATAACCACAGTAGTGTAATACGCCGTGTACCATAACACGATGTAGCTCTTCATTAAAAGAAACATTAAAATCCTTTGCATTATCTTCAACTCTTTCAGTAGATATATATATATCACCTTGTATCATTTTACCTACTGTATAATCAAAACTAATAATGTCCGTTAAGGTATCATGCTCTAAAAATTCTAGATTCAATTTAAGCAAGTAATCATCGTTGCAAAAAATATAATTAATTTCCCCTAACTTGAAATTCTCTTCTAAAATAACTGATTCTATCCAAGAGGAAATCTCAGCATCATTATTAAGTTGAAAATCGTTTTCTGAATTATAACTAATCATTATCTTGTTTGAAATAGTCTTTGACTTTTTTATTATAAACTGGGCGCAAAGGTAAACTTTGTCTGTTTAATATTTCGTTAGTATTAAAATATTCTTTCGCTTTAGGGATTACATTATTAGTATTATTATCAAAATCGGTGGTGTTCGTCTCGGCCTTTCGCTTGGTATCTTGCCCTTGTTGAAAAGTAGCGTTTTCCATTTTTAATAATTGATGTTGAAGATTCATCATTTTTTCAAGCGTTCGTTGAGTGAAACCTTTATTCAATAAATCCATTTCCACCTGCTCCATTTGTTTTAGTAAATTGTTACCAGCTGGATTCATTCCTTCCTTAGCCAAACGGTTTTCCAAGGCCTGTCTTATTTGTTGTTGCTGTTGATAAATTTCGAATAATTTTCCGTGCAAATCATCTGACATAGAACCCTCTCCTTCTCCTTGCTTTTGACCCCCACTACCCGGTTTCCCATCATTTCCATCTTGACCATTCTTGTCTCCCTTATCCCCCTTTTCTCCGTCTTTTCCCTTATCTTTAGGTTGGCCTTCCTCTCCTTGTTTCATAGCCTCTCCCATTTGTTTATTCAATTCCTCCTGACTCATAATAATATCAGGTAAGCCTTGTTCTGGTTTTCCCTGTCCACCTGAACCTTGACCACTAGCTTGCATTTGCATAGAGTCCATTACATCACTTAAAAAATTAGCCAAATTATTAGCCGCAGTAATAGTGTATTGTTGATTAGACACACCTTTGAAAATATTATTATCCGAAAATTGATCCAAGGATTTATCAATATTATAGAACACTTCAGAAATTTCTTTATTTACAAATTCTGAAAGTTTAGGTTGCCTTAAGGATAAGGAAAATAAACTATCATCAATATGAGAAAAGTGTTCCTTTAAGGTGTGCTGCTTTTTTAAATATTCAGCATATTTATTATGATTAACTTCGATACTTTTAAACTGATTCATTAAATCCTCTTGATCGAAAGAAAATAAAATAAGATTATCGAGAACCTGGCGAAGCATATCAATATCTTCTTGCATTTGCTCCGCACCACCACCCATCATTTCCATTCCAGCTTGCATTTTCTCGCTCATATTTTTCATTTTCTGACCCGCTTGTTTTTGTTTTTTCGAGGCGTTTTTTTGATTTTCTTGAGCGTCTTGTTCCTGACTTTGTTCTTCGTTCTTTTCCTTTTTACCTAATTCATCTGTGGCTTCTTGTTGATCCTTTTTTATATCTTCATTTAATTTTTCATCGTTTGGTACTTTTAACGGATCTATTAAGCTTTCATTTTCCTTCTGAAGTTTTTCCAGTTCCTTTTGAAAACCTTCAAATTCCTTATTTAATTCTTCCTGTTTCTCTTTCGTGTTGTTATCCTTAGACTCATTAGACAGATCTAATTGCTTTTTAGCCAAATCATCTAATTCCTTTTGAAGTTTTTCAAGCTTTTTTGTTATATAGTATTTCTTAGTCAATTCTAATAATTGCTCCAAACTTCGCTTTCTATTTTTATTTTGTTTTGCAAGTTGTTCTAACTTTTCAGAAAGCTCTTCCTTATTAATTTTCTCTTGAAGTTTTTCTAATTCCTCTAAAAGCTTTTCATCTTTTTTTAATTGTTCTTCATTATCCTTTAAGCGTTCTTTTAAATCCTCTTTAAACGGATCAAACTCTTCATTATCCTTTTGAAACTTTTCTAAATTATCTTTGAGTTCCTTATTAAAATTTTGCATCATTTCTTCCTGCTGTTTCTGACGCTTTAAGAAATTTTCTAACTGACGTTTATCATTGAAATTTAATTCAGATTTCTCCTTTTGAATTTTTGAAAGAGATTCCAATTCCTTTTCTCTTTCTTGGAATTTTTCAAGAGATTTATCTAAGTTTTGAATAGTTTCATTTTGTTGTTGCAATTGCTTGTCTTCCTCCTCTTCTTTAGTTAGTTTTCGATAAGAATAAACAGTACTTTTTGTGTTTTTAAAATTGTTTAAAGCATCATTATCAAATACTTGGAAATATAAATTATAGCTAACTCCAGCCTTTAATTGTAACTGATTTGGAAATGCAGTAATAAAATCAGCCACATTAGCATTTGAAATTGAAATAGGTTCATATTTTACATCTTCTTCATTATCAATAGGATAATATACTAATTGCAATTTAGTTAATCCATAATCATCACTTGCTTGTCCTTTAAAATAAAGTGATTGCTGATCTAAGCTATCCACAGCCATTTTTACAGTTAATTCAGGATATTCATCTGAAATTACATCAATAGCATACGACAAGGTTTCATAATTTTTAAGGTTTGAATTACTTGTGGTTAAACTGTAGTTTAAGGATTTAGAAATTTGTTTTGTGGCCTCGAAAGTGTTCCTACCGGATTTTTCAAATTGAAGAGTGTCCTTTGAAACTAAATGAACTTCATCAGTAGATTTAGTTCCCAGTTTCCAAGTAATTTTTGTTCCTTGTGGAACGATGGCGTTTCCATTACTTTTTAAAACTTCGTTTGTTCTTTTGGTATAAGAAGGATAATCCAAATGCATTTCAAAGTTTAACAAACTAGGCACTTCCACCACATTTAAAACATAAGATTTAGATCGGACACCAGCGGCAGATAAGTCAAATTCAACATCCGATTTAGGTCTAGAAAAAACATATTCAAAATTCCCTGGACTTAATTGTTGTAACACATACGACTGGTTGTTAAAGGAAATTTTAACAGTTTCTGGAACCACATCTCCAACGGTTGCAACCAATAATTTAAAATCCTTGTTTTCGTTTGTATTTAAAGTTTCATTCAAAATAAAAAATTGAAACGGTGCTGGTGGCTCGTAGGCGGTTTTATAGTTTACAACGCGTTCATAACTATCACTAAACCAATTAAAATGACCAGTAATAAAGGTTAAAACTAAAATAACAACTGGAATTGCAGCATATTTAAGATATTTTAAATTCGATTTAAAGTTAACAGCCAATTTAAATGGAATAGGTTGTAACTCGGAAGATTTCTGCTCAATACTAGCAAGAAGAAGATCAGACTCAGAAGATTCTTCTTTCAACTGAAGCACATTTAATAATTTATCGTTCACCTCAGGGAAGTGATTACCAATAATTTTTGAAGCTTCCTTATAATCTATTCCTTTTTGAAGCTTAAATAATTTAGCCAACGGAATAGCAATAAATTTAAAAAACAAAGCCAACTCTACTCCAACAAAAACCCAAAATAAAATTGTTCTTGCAGTTGGATTTAACCACAACACATACTCAACGAAAAGAGTAAATAAAAAATACAAAAGGCCTAAAGCAAAAAATAATATGGCTCCTTTTAATAACTCGTTGGTATAAAATCGCCTTATAAATTGCTCTAATTTTAATTGTATGTCCTTAAATTTTGTCATGTAAATTAAGTTGCCAGTTTCCTAACCACTAAAACTACAATTTTATTTTTACTCTTATATGTTTCTCAATTGTAAAACTTAGTTAATTTCAGCAATTCAATCTCAATGAAGTAACTTCCTTTCTCTTTATTCTATTTTCTTTGCTCTTTCTACAACTCTACTCTATCTTTGCAACTTCAAACTTAATAAAATGTCTAAACAAGTAAGAGTGCGTTTTGCACCAAGTCCAACAGGACCTTTACATATTGGAGGTGTTAGAACAGCACTTTTCAACTATCTGTTTGCTAAAAAACACAACGGAACTTTTATTCTTAGAATTGAAGACACCGATCAAAATAGATATGTGGAAGGTGCCGAAGATTATATTATAGAATCATTAAATTGGTGTCATATTCCTTATGATGAAGGCCCAGGAAAAAATGAAAAATTTGGTCCTTACAGACAAAGTGAACGCAAACATTTATACAAAGAATTTGCTGATAAATTAATAGCTTCAGGTAATGCTTACTACGCTTTTGATACAGCTGAAAAATTAGATTTTCATAGAAAAGACCATGAAGAAAAAGGTAAAACTTTTATCTATAACTGGCATAATCGTTTAAAATTAGACAATTCTTTGTCACTTTCTGCTGAAGAAACACAAGCAAAACTAGATGCTGGTGAAGATTATGTTATACGCTTTAAGTCGCCACAAGATGAAACCTTGCACCTAACTGATATCATTCGTGGTAACATTACAATTGACACAAACATCTTAGATGATAAGGTTTTATTTAAAAGCGATGGTATGCCAACCTATCATTTAGCGAATATTGTAGATGATCATTTAATGGAAATTACACACGTAATTCGTGGTGAAGAATGGTTACCATCTTTAGCTTTGCATTATCTATTATATCAAGCTTTTGGATGGGAAGCTCCTGAATTTGCACATTTACCACTTATTTTAAAACCTACAGGAAAAGGAAAATTAAGCAAACGTGATGGCGATAAATTAGGTTTCCCGGTATTTCCATTGGCCTATAAAGATGAAAAAACTGAAGACATTTCCCGTGGGTATAGAGAAGATGGGTATTTTTCTGAAGCTGTAATCAATTTTTTAGCCTTTTTAGGTTGGAATCCTGGTACAGAACAAGAGAATTTTAGTTTAGATGAATTAGTTCAAGCTTTCGATTTAAGTCGTGTAAATAAATCTGGAGCTCGTTTTGATCCAGATAAAATAAAATGGTTTAACCATCATTATATGCAAGAACAGGATAACGATGAACTTGCAGAACAATTTAAAATTTTATTTCCAGAAGAATTAAATGATATTGATGTTCAATACATTTCCATGGTTATTAATTTAATTAAGGAACGAGCAACATTTGTAACAGATTTTTGGGATTTAGGGCATTTTTTCTTCGTAACACCATCAAATCTTGATGAAAAAGCTACTAAAAAGGCTTGGAAAGAAGATTCTCCTGAAATTATGAAAGAATTAATAACTGTAATTACTTCAATTGATGATTATACAGTTGAAAACCTTCAAACAGTCATTAAAGGGTGGATTACTTCAAAAGAAATTGGTTTTGGAAAGGTAATGATGCCATTACGATTAGCCTTAGTTGGAGCTTTACAAGGTCCAGAGGTTTTTGATATTATGTACTTAATTGGTAAAGATGAAAGTGTTAGACGAATAGAAAATTTAATCAACACCCTATCATAACAAAAAAGCGACCGGTTGGTCGCTTTTTTGTTTTTATACTTAAAATTTCTAAAAGGTAATCATAGCTGTAAAAGCCAACATGGATTGGTTTCCTTTTATTTTATTATTATTTCCGCTTAAGTCTAAATTTCCATCATTTAATTTACTTAGCATATTGGTAAAACCATAAATATACTGAGCTTTCAGTCTAATAAAACCAAATCCAGCTGAAGCTCCAATGGCACCGTTCACATTAAAATTGGTAATATCTCTTAAATCCTTTGCTATTAATTTATTATATGAATTTACTATATAATTTTCATATGCCTTATCGTCTATTTCCATATCGCCATTGTACTGAATCATAGGACCCAAATCAATAGTTAAAAAACTTTGAATTAGCTTAACATGCATTAAAAGTGCAACTTGAGCTGTAAATATTTTATAGTCTACAAATTCTTCTCCAGAACTTATTTCAAAAGGTCTTGCAGCAATTCCTACATTGTTTTCAGCTAACTGGATAGTATAACTAACATTATACCATTTATGTGGTATATCAACGGTTGCAGAGGCTCCAACTTGCCAACCGTTCCCTTTTTTAGTAGTAAAATTATCAGTTAAAATATCGTATTGTGTAATTCCACCATAGATACCAAAACCATTTCTGATATTATAGTTACCTTTTTGTCCATAGGACAGTGTAACAAAGCCAATACAGATTGCTACTAATAGTATAAGTTGTTTATTTTGCATAAGTTATCTGGTGTGATTCTAACAAATATAACTTAAATTCGTGTTTATCTAATTTACAAACCTAAAAAATCCTATTATGTCTATTTTATCCATACCTATTTTAATACTTGGTTTATTCATTTTTATTTCCCTGTTTTTCATTGTTAAACAGCAAACTGCGGTTATTGTTGAGCGCTTTGGAAAATTCCATAGTATCCGCCAATCTGGTTTACATTTAAAAATTCCGTTAGTAGATAGAATTGCCGGAAGATTAAGTTTAAAAATTCAGCAATTAGATGTTATTATTGAAACTAAAACTTTAGATGATGTATTTGTAAGATTGAAAGTATCTGTTCAATACAAAGTTATTAGCCAAAAAGTTTATGATGCTTTTTACAAATTAGATTATCCACACGAACAAATAACAAGTTATGTATTTGATGTAGTTCGTGCGGAAGTTCCTAAAATGAAATTAGATGATGTTTTTGTTAAAAAAGACGATATTGCTTTAGCCGTTAAAGCCGAACTAAATGATGCCATGTCCGATTACGGGTTTGACATTATTAAAACTTTAGTTACTGATATTGACCCAGATGCTCAAGTAAAACAAGCCATGAACCGCATTAATGCTTCTGAACGTGAAAAAATTGCTGCTCAATTTGAAGGAGATGCTGCACGGATTTTAATTGTTGAAAAAGCAAAAGCTGAAGCTGAAAGTAAACGTTTACAAGGACAAGGTATTGCCGATCAACGTCGTGAAATTGCAAGAGGTTTAGAGGAATCTGTAGAAGTACTTAACAAAGTTGGAATTAACAGCCAAGAAGCTTCCGCCTTAATTGTTGTAACGCAACATTACGATACTTTACAAGCTATTGGAAGTGAAACAAACAGTAATTTAATTTTATTGCCAAACTCGCCTCAAGCAGGAAGCAATATGCTTAACGATATGGTAGCTAGTTTTACAGCTAGCAATCAAATTGGAGAAGCTATGAAGAATTCGAATAAAAAGAATAAAGAGTAATTTTTGCTAAAACCAATTACATAAAAAAACCTCCAATTTTAAAATTGGAGGTTTTTAATTTATATGACTTAGCTTATGTTTATCTATTAAATTATTTAAAATAGATAAATATTTTTGTAATTCCACAGTTGAAATCTCCGGATGTTCCACATTTGGAATGGTAATAGGATCTTCATCTAAATGCCTATAAAGCGCTGGGTATTCCTTTTTA
Source organism: Xanthomarina sp. (assembly GCF_035306605.1). NCBI lineage: Bacteria > Pseudomonadati > Bacteroidota > Flavobacteriia > Flavobacteriales > Flavobacteriaceae > Xanthomarina > Xanthomarina sp. The sequence goes on from NZ_DATGNR010000035.1 coordinate 103,038, forward strand.
ATCCGAAGTAATAGGTTCGATATTTCTGAGAGTAGTTCTTTCACTGTTTTCATATTAAAATTATATTAGTTAATATAAGATAGTAAGTTAAAAGGTATTTTCAAAATAAATAACTTAATATTAACTATTTAGCTAAAAATAGTCATTAAAAAATAAGCCTATTACTACTCTTTACCATTTTAAAATCAAGTGTAATAAAAAAGAAAACCCTCGAATAAATAATTCGAGGGTTTTAAATTTTTGTGTCTAATTTACTTAAATAGCTTTTGCTTCAGCTACCAAAAGTTCATTACTATCTTCCAATGCTTTATCAATAAATTCATTGATTTCCGCGTTTTTATCTTGACCGTTTTTAATTAAAACACTTAATGTTAACATAGCGGCAATACGTGTTCCAACCTTTTTAACTGCAGTATTAAATAAGGGATTTAACTCTTCGTAAGTCACGTTTTTAGCTAATTCCAGTATTTCAGCTTTTACTTTTAACTGCTTCGCTTCAGGTAAATTGGTGTATTTTTTACCTAACTGTTGAATGACATCAATTGCTTTTCTTTGAGGTTGATTTTGTTTGGGTTGCTGATTTTGATTCTTATTCCCCTCATTTCCAGAATTTTTAGATTGTTTAGTCCTAGAATCTTTTAAACCTACTGTTTTATTAAACACTAATTTTTCTGAAGTTGAATCGTTATCCACATTAAAATAACCAATTCGTTGAAATTGAAACCTCTCTCCTACTTTTGCATCTGCTAGGCTAGGTTCTAAATAAGCTTCAACTATTTTCAAAGATTCAGGATTTACAAACTCCATAAAATCTTTATCCTGATGTGAATCTGGTGCTTCATCTAAAAATAATCTGTCGTATTCTCTAACTTCAGCCTTTATAGCCTGAGCAATAGAAACCCAATGTAATGTTCCTTTTACTTTAATTGATGTATCCTCAGTATAAGTACAGTGAATTTCTGTTATATTTCCTTTATCATCTTTTACAACACTTTCACCTTTAATTATATAGGCGTTTTTTAAGCGAACTTCTTTTCCTAAAGTCAGTCTAAAATACTTACTGTTTGCTTGCTCTTTAAAATCGTCTCTTTCAATGTATATTTCACGAGAAAAAGGTACTTTTCTATAGCCAGCAGACTCATCCTCCTGATTATTTTCAGCATCTAACCATTCTACTTTTCCTTCAGGATAATTAGTGATTACTACCTTAACCGGATCTAAAACAGCCATTACTCTTGGAGCTGTTTTATTTAAATCTTCACGAATGCAAAACTCTAGCAAGGCCACATCAATCACATTATCACGTTTTGCAACACCTGCGGTTTCAACAAATTTTCTAATTGAATTTGGGGTATAACCACGACGGCGAAGTCCTGAAATAGTTGGCATTCTTGGATCGTCCCAACCAGCCACTACCTTTTCTTCTACCAATTTAAGTAATTTACGTTTACTCATAATGGTATAACTTAAGTTCAAACGAGCAAATTCTCGCTGTTTAGGAAGCATTGGAAGCTCTTCTGACTGATATTTGTATACTTGTTCCTTAAACCAGTCGTAAAGCTCTCTATGAGGCTTAAATTCAAGAGAACAAAGTGAGTGCGAAATCTGTTCTATATAATCGCTTTCACCATGGGTCCAATCGTACATTGGATAAATACACCAATCTGTACCTGTTCTGTGATGCGCTTTCTTTAAAATACGATACATCAACGGATCTCGCATCAACATATTTGGATGTTGCATGTCTATTTTGGCACGAAGTACGTGAGACCCTTCATCAAATTTGCCATCTTTCATCCCTTGAAACAATTCCAAATTCTCTTCAATGGTTCTGTTTCTATATGGTCCATCAATTCCAGGTTGTGTTGGAGTTCCCTTTTGTTCAGCCATAGCTTCGCTAGACTGAGAGTCAACATAGGCTTTTCCTTCTTTTATTAATAGAACAGCCCAATCGTATAGCTGCTGAAAATAATCTGACGAATACAGCTCGTTAGCCCATTTATAACCTAACCAAGAAATATCTTCTTTAATAGCATCAACATACTCCTGTTCTTCTTTTGCTGGATTGGTATCGTCAAAACGAAGGTTTACAGGTGCATTATATTTTTCACCTAAACCAAAACTAATTCCAATGGCTTTTGTGTGACCAATATGTAAATAACCATTTGGCTCTGGTGGAAAACGAAAGCGCAAAGCGTCTCTATCTAGACCATTAGCTAAATCTTCTTCTATAATATGCTCAATAAAATTGAGTGATTTTGTTTCTTCAGACATAAAGTATTCTTTATTCAAAATATGAGGAACAAAATTAGTTAATTTTAGACTAATTGTAACATCTGAATAGGATTTCATACCTACAAATAAAACATTAGCCATGGAACATAGAAATTACGAATGTCCAAAATGCCAAAACAGAAGTTTCAAATTGGATCAGATGCAAGCAACAGGTGGACTTTTTACGAAGCTTTTTAACATTCAAAATAAGAAATTCACATCTGTAACCTGCCAAAAATGTACTTATACAGAGTTTTATAAATCAAAAACAAGCACCATAAGCAATGTTTTCGATTTCTTCACTAATTAAGTAATCACTAAAAAAATTCTTTTAGGTATTTTATAAAAGTGACGTTTTGAATAGTATTTTTGCAATATGGGAATAATAAAAGTAGAAAATATCAGGGTTTTTGCTCATCATGGATGTTTACAAGAAGAAACAAAAATTGGTTCTGACTATCGTGTAGATTTAGAAATAAAAGCAAACTTAAAAAAATCAGCCAAATCCGATGAATTAAGCCATACGGTGGATTATGTTTTTCTAAATAGAATTGTGAGAGAAGAAATGCTTATTCCTTCAAAACTATTAGAAACCGTAGCTAAGCGTATTCTGGATAGAATTTTTAAAGAAGACAAAACAATTAAGAAAGCGAGCGTTTACGTGAGTAAATTAAATCCTCCTATTGGTGGTGACGTTGAAATGGTTACGATAAAAATGAGCGAAAAACGTAAAAAATAGCTTGTAAATAGCGAATGAGGATAAAATTTTTTACATTTGCAGTCATTAAAAATAAGCCCTTTATTTAAGTTTTGCTTTTATAGCGCTGAAATACAGAGAATATTGGGTGTCGTGGCCGAGTGGCTAGGCAGTGGTCTGCAACACCATCTACAGCGGTTCGAATCCGCTCGACACCTCTAAAAACCTTCAAGTAATACTTGGAGGTTTTTTTTTGTTTTAAAGTATTATCAAAAGTTCAACAAATAAATGGCATCAAATACCAAGTTTTGAACTAAAATTAATTTAGTACTGGTTAACCTTTATAATAAAATTGTATTAAGTTTAATATACTATAACCATAAATTTAATATTGAAATTATGAAAGCAATTAAATTAGTTTTATTCAGTTTTTTAATTATTGCAAACCTATCATGTTCATCCGACGACGATAACAATGATAACGAATCGTTTAATGTTGTTGGTAGCTGGACAATGACAGAAGGATACATTGTACCTGGTTCTATGAATCTTAATTTAGGTGAAATGACGGTACCTGTTGAATACTCTGGAAGTTTTATAGATATTGAAGAAAATAACAGATTAAATTTTCAAGAAAACAACACATTTACTTCGGTTACAGGAAGTATGTCATTAGAAATGAATATGACTATTATGGGCACAAATCAAACTCAATCTTTTGAAGGGAGCGATTTTTTTGGCCAAGGAACTTGGGAAGTAAACGGGAGAGAATTAAAAATACATAATGAGAATGGAACAACTATTAAATATCATATTGATAATCTTAATGGAAATGTGCTAGAATTAAGTAGTAATTTAAAAGATATGAACACCGGAGAGCCTAATCCTACATTAGAAAGTATGGATATGATTATTAAAATGAAACTTGAAAGGGTACAATAACAACTTATTTAACCTTCCAAAATAAGATAGTAGATCTTCTCTAATTCTATAAAGTATAAATAGGTTTAGAGAAGAAACCTACTTGCTTTTAATAGGATTTATTTGCTCTAATTTATCTTTAATAAGTTCCTTTTCTTTAGGAAAAAATCCTTGAATTAAGAGTAATAAACCAAAACCTAAAATAACTAAGGCTACAATTTTTTTAGTTTTAAAAATACGTCGTGGAGTTAATTTACTTTTAAGGGTTTTTGCTGCTAGAATTTTTAATAAATCTACTAAAAAATAGACAGCAAGAATGGTTCCTAAAAATACAAAAAGTTCTTGTGTAGTTTCAGTTAAGGAACTACCAATTACTATAAATCCCAACCAGCCCAATAATACTCCAACATTTATAAAATTTAATAGAAAACCCTTGATAAAGAGTTTTCCAAATTTCTTTTTAATTTCAACTGTATGGTATTCCCTAACTATTTCACGAAAGGATTTTGAAGTTTTTACGAAGGAAATAAAACCGTAGACAGCCAGTAACACACCTCCAAAAATTAGAAAACTCGGGTCGTCCTTTATTTTATGTAAAAGTTTACTGGTACTATAAAAGGCAACGATAATAAAGAAAATATCTGCTAGAATAACACCTAAATCAAATATTAAAGCACTTTTAAGTCCTTTAGTTGCACTGGTTTCTAACAGTACAAAAAATACAGGTCCAATAGTGAACGATAAAATTATACCAAAAGGAATTGCTGTAAGAATAGCATCTTGCATACAAATGAGGTGTTTTCTACAAAACTACATAATTTATTTAGCGATTTAAAGATAAACTTACATGTAAGTGATTTTAAACCTATATAAAAAGTATAGAAATAAGGAGTATTTTGGGATTATTCTTTACGAATTACTTTACCACCCAAAACAATGTTTTCTTTTACTGTTTCAGGGGTTCCATAAATATAAGCTGTACCACCTGCTTTTACCTTTACATCCACTTCTTTCAATGCTTTTACATGGGCTTCACCAGCCGCTCTTATATTAACTTTTGTTTTTTCGGTTTCTAAATCTTTCCCTAAATAAGAACCGCCTGTTGATAAATCGATATTTTGATTTTTAGCTTGTCCAGAAATTCGAATGACACCACCAGTAATAGCTTTAGCTTCAACAAAAGTAACATCGTTAACCATAAGCTTAATACTACCACCTTCTTGAGCACGTGTATCTATTTCAAACTGTTTAATAACATCATTGGAACTTACAAAAGCACCTTCGTTTACATCAATAATATCTATAGTTTTATAATATAATTGGACGGTAGTTTGATCACCATCGAAACTTTTTCTAAAAGACATCTTAATTTTTAAATCTCCATTTTTATTAACAAAAACGACATCTTCTGTATTTTTCCCGCTTATTATAACTTTGTTTTGGTCCGATTTTATAAGCTCTACCTCTATTCTATCGTAAACTTTTAGCTTGTTAAAATCGCCTAAGTTCTTTTCAATTTGAGCATGTATAGCAGTAGCAGCAAATAAAAAGCTTGCTAAAATTATATGTTTTATCATGATTGTTATTTTATTTTAATAGTACCAACAAAAACTATTCCTTATGTTTTCCTATTAAAGTAAAATCTAGGTGTTTTTTTACTAAATCGGTATCTTTTACTTTAACAATTACTTCATCACCAAGTTGATACATGATTTTATTATTTTTTCCAATAAGTGCATAATGATCTTCATCAAAAATGTAATGGTCATCTTTCATGTTTCTTACACTAACCATTCCTTCGCATTTATTATCAATAATCTCTACATAAATTCCCCAATCAGTAACACCGGAAATAACACCTACAAATTCTTCCTCTTTATGGTTTTCCATAAATTTAATTTGCATGTATTTAATTGAATCTCTTTCAGCTTTGGTTGACAGATTCTCCATATTACTAGAATGGTTACATTTATCTTCATAAACTTGTTCGTTTACCGATTTTCCTCCATCTAAGTAATGTTGCAACAACCTATGAGCCATGATATCTGGATACCTTCTAATTGGCGAAGTAAAATGACTATAATAATCAAAAGCTAGACCATAATGCCCAATATTATCAGTAGAATATTCAGCTTTACTCATGGTTCTAATAGTCAAAGTATCAACTAAATTTTGTTCTTTTTTACCCTCAACATCTTTTAATAAGTTGTTCAACGATGAAGAAACACTCTTTTTATCCTTGAAATTTAATTTATAACCAAATCGTTCCACTACATTTTGTAGAGCTGCTAATTTACTAACATCTGGTTCGTCATGAATTCTATAAATAAAAGTCTTTTTTGGAGATTGTTTTCCTATAAATTCAGCTACTTTCCTATTAGCTAATAACATAAACTCTTCAATAAGTTTATTAGCATCCTTACTGGTTTTAAAGAAAACACCAACTGGATTTGCTTTTTCATCTAAATCAAATTTAACCTCTACTTTATCGAATGAAATAGCTCCCTCTCCCATACGTTTAGAACGCATGATTTTTGAAAGCTCGTTCATTTTTAAAGTAGCAAAAGCTATTTCTGGAGTTGTATTGTATTTTTTTCCTGTAAGAGAAACTTCAGCTGGAATAGTAGTATTTATTTGTTTTAAATTTGATACGTCAATTGACGTTGGGTTATCATTATTTTCAATAATTGCTTGAGCTTCCTCGTAGGCAAATCTTGCATCACTATAAGTAACTGTTCTTCCAAACCACTGTTTTTTAACTTCCCCTTTATTATTTAAATGAAAAACTGCGGAAAAAGTATATTTTTCTTCGTTTGGTCGTAAAGAACAAGCATTATTTGATAATACTTCAGGCAACATAGGTACCACACGATCTACTAAATACACCGAGGTGGCACGTTCATAGGCCTCATCATCTAAAATGGTATCAGGCTGTACGTAATGCGAAACGTCGGCAATGTGAACTCCTATTTCGAATAAATCATTTTCTAAAACTCTAAACGATAACGCATCGTCAAAATCTTTAGCATCTTTTGGATCTATGGTAAAAGTTAAAACATCTCGCATATCGCGACGTTTTGCAATTTCTTCTGGACTAATAGAAGTATCTAACTTATTAGCAAATTCTTCAACTTCGTGTGGAAAGTCATGAGGTAAACCATATTCAGCTAAAATAGCATGTATTTCCGTGTTGTGCTCTCCTGGTTTTCCTAAAACTTTAAGTATTTTACCATAAGGTGAATCTGCCTTTTCTGGCCAATCTTCTAAGGAAACTAATACCTTATCACCATCTTCAGCATTATTTATTTTGTTAATAGGAACAAAAATATCTGTGTACATTTTATTTCCATCGGCTACTACAAATGCATAGCTTTTATGAATTTGAATTACACCAACATATTCGCTTTTAGCACGTTTTATAATTTTCGTAATCTCACCTTCGCGTTTTCCATTTTTTAAACGTTTATAGGCATAAAATTCAACTTCATCACCATGAAGCGCTTTGTTCATATTATTTGAAGCAATATAAATATCGTCTTCAAAATCGTCGGAAATAATGTATCCTGCACCTCTAGAAGCCATGTCTACTCTACCAGTGTAGTATTCGGTATTAACTATGGCCTTATACTTACCACGTTCAACTTCTTCTATCTCTTGCTTCGCTTTTAATTGCTGAAGTTTTTTTATAATTTGATTTCTACTACTAGCATCATTGACACCAATTTTAGCAGCTATTTGTTTATAATTAAAGGATTGTGTTCTATCTTTTTTTAAAATACTTAGAATAGTATTTGTAAGGTTGGAAATCTTATTATTAGAAGGTTTCCTGTGTTTCTTTTTTGTCATGTATTAATTGTAATCATTATCTTATTCCTAATAAAGATAGGAATCTGTGCTTTTATAACCTAATAAAAGTGAAGTACTGGTTATAAATTTAATACAAAGCTACGGTTTTAAAATTAAACGAACATTTACTTATGGTTAAATTAAAATTAAAACAGTTATCCACATATATATATATAATCATCTTTTTCTTTTAAAATTTAAAAAAATAATAATGATTATGATAGCTTGTTAATAGTAGGTATAACTTTTTCAAGTTTTATTTTGAAATGTACTTGTTGGTGCTCTATCAATAAGTAATTAACATAGGTTTTTAGCTTTAAAGGCTTCATTTATAGTAATGTTTTGATAGCTATTAACAACTGTTGATAACTGTTTATTGATGTTAATTTGTCATAAGTATTTTTAATTTCAGTGTTCATAAACCAAAAATGAATGATGAAAAGTTGTCAAAAAATAGGTGAGTTATATTTAGGTTTTTAAAAGTCAATTTTTGATTGGAAAAATTCTTGGATAAAGCAAATTTTAGTTGTCAATATTTATAAACAGTTATTAACAAGTTATGAGTTTAGTTTTTGGCAGCTATTAACAATTGAGCCCTTTATTAACAAGGCTTTCAAGATGAAGAGCTACTGGGGTTGATTATGAATTGCTTAGGTATTTATAGATACGTATAAGTACTTTTTATTCTTTAAAATCCAAAATCAAAAGTATCATATTATGATGTTAGAATGTTTAAAATTGTATTATAATCCGATAAGTATGCTTAAAAATTTAAGATTGATATTCTAGATTAATAGAATATCATAAAAAATAAAAATTCCTTTTATAATTTAGTAACTTTACCTGATAAAAATATAGTATTCCGAAGTCTCGGAAATACGCATAAAATATAACCAATGAAAATTTCTATCGGAAACGATCACGCTGGAACAGAGTATAAATTTGCTGTAATTAAACATTTAGAAGCTAAAGGTTTTACCGTTACAAATTATGGGACGGACACAAATGATAGTGTTGATTATCCAGATTTTGTACATCCTGTAGCCCAAGATGTAGAAACTAACAAAGCAGATTTTGGTATTATTATTTGTGGTAGTGGAAATGGTGCTAATATGACAGCTAACAAGCATCAAGGTGTGCGTTCTGCACTTTGCTGGAGTAAGGAAATTGTTGCACTTGCAAGGCAGCATAACAATGCTAATGTTTTAAGTATTCCTGCACGTTATACAGCTTTACAACAAGCCATAGAAATGGTAGATACCTTTTTAGAAACTTCTTTTGAAGGTGGAAGACATGAAAATCGGGTTAATAAAATACCTGTGTCTTGTTAATTGATTGAAATTTAATGAAATTTTAGAGCTATTATTTCTTAAGATAAATAGATAATTTTTGAAACTACATCGAATGATATTAGTAGTTATCCGATCTATTTTTTTGTTATGAAGTTGTTGATAACATCATAGAAAATAATACTGCGTCAGCAAAAAGCTTGAAGTTTATATTAGAAATGAATTTTTAAATTGTTATTTTTCTTCCACTTCTTTACCATAAATAGGATACTAAAGTAACTTGAGGATTTTAATATTTGGAAGTAAATATCTCTTATTAATAAAGGATGTTAATAACTACAAAAAAATAAATATGCTTCAAATATTTACAAAAACTTTTGAGGAATTAAGTACGCAAGAACTTTACGACTTGTTACAACTACGGGCAGAAGTTTTTGTGGTAGAACAGGAATGTGCTTATCAAGATGTTGATGGTAAGGACCAAAAAGCTTGGCATATTTTAGCTTATAAGGACAAAAAATTAGTTGCTTATACGCGATTTTTTAAACCAGGAGATTATTTTAAGGAAGCTAGTATTGGAAGAGTTTTGGTTGTAGAAAATCAAAGAAAACATAAATATGGCTATGATATTATGGAAGCTTCTATAACTGCGATAAAAGAGAATTTTAATGAAACAACCATTAAAATTTCAGCGCAATGTTACTTAAAAAAGTTTTATAATAATTTAGGTTTTATAGAAACTGGAGAGGAATATCTTGAAGATGGTATTCCACATATGGCCATGATAAAAAGTTAATTTCATTAATTAGATTCACCAACATACGTGATTAAAACTTCTACTCGTCTGTCGAATTTGGCTTCACCCCCAAGTGGAAATTTTCTACGCATTCCAACATATTTCATACGTCTTTTATCTATTCCTTTTTTCGCTAAATAATCGTAAATATATTTAGCTCTAGCTACCGATAAATTTCGTTGTTTAGTTTTTCTATCAATAGCATCTCTACTGTATTGTGTACAACATACATGACCTTGGATGGTAAAATATATGTCTTTTCTTTTAACTAGCACATCAGCCATTTTTTCCAAGGTTTTTTTAGATTCTGGTAGTAAAATGCTGTAACCTGTTTTAAATAAAATATTTTCTAATCGGATTTTGTCGCCAGCTTTTAAATTTTCATCTAATAAAGCATCGGAAATATCTTTCTTTTCAGGAAGTTTAATTTCTCTTGGAGGATTGAAAGGGTGAACTATAATTTCTACTTTTCTGTTTAAACCTCTAATTTTATTTAGGTCTTCTTCTTGAACAACTTTTATTAAAACTTTGCCTTTTCCATCCACATTTGTAATGATGGACTCATCAAATTCATTATTGGAAAAAATGGTTTTTATAGCATTGGCGCGCTCTTGAGAGAGAATAAGATTATAAGAATCGCTACCTCTATCGTCCGTAAAACCGTAAATAGTTATTTTTTCAATGTCTAGGCTTTCAATATCTGAGAGGAATAAAAGTAATCTATTATGTTCGGTTGATGGGACTTCAAATTTATCTGTTTCAAAATAGACTTCGTGTATTAATTCTGTTTGGGCAGTTACACTAAACCCAAGACTTAAAATCATTAATACAAAAAGCTTTTTCATAAGAGGTTAATGAAATATATATAGTAAATATATGTATTTACATTCAATAATTCAAAGAAACGTAAATTACCTTAGATAATCCATATATTTACTAGGGTCAGCTAAAATTTCAGTGGCTTTCATAATTTCTAAATTATGAGTTTTATAATAGTCGTACAAGCCTTCTCTATAAACATAACGTTTTACAATTTCGTCTGTTAACAAGTTTAAAATTTGTTCTTTATTTTCGTTAATAGCTAATTCTTTTGAGTTTTTTAAATTGTTAAGTAACGTAGTGTAATCTGTTTTTATATTATCGTCTAATTCTTCTTTTTTAGCATTTTCAAAAACAGTTTTTAAGGACTTTTCGGTTTCGGTTATAAACGAGAAATTATTAGAGTTTAGGTAGTTTTTAAAGTCTTTGAAATCGGAATCTTTTAATTTAAAATTGTTTATATCTGTTAAATTTGAATGCTTGTAATAGTATTCTGTTGCATAATCGAAAAGTAGAAAATCGTTGATTATAGCATCTGTTATAGCTGTATTGTTTGATATTTCGAAACTTTGATCTGGTTGTACGCCTCCTCCATCAAAAACGGGGCGCCCATTCTTAGTTTTAAATTCATGTTGTTCTTTACTGTCAATTCTTATAGCATTTCCTTTTGCGTCTCTGTTGGCATAATCTAATGCTTGTATACAACGTCCTGAAGGTGTATAGTATCTAGAAATTGTAATTTTTAATTGGGTGCCATAAGTTAATGGTTTAGGACGTTGCACTAATCCTTTACCAAAACTTCTAGAACCTAGAATAACTGCACGATCAAGGTCTTGTAAGGAACCTGAAACGATTTCGCTAGCAGATGCACTTCCTCCATTAATTAAAACCACTAATGGAATTTCGCTGTCAATGGCATCTTTTTGTGTGTAATAGGTTCTATTATATTTTTTTACTTTCGATTTTGTTGTTACCACTAGTTGTCCTTTTGGTACAAATAGATTTACCACATTTACTGCTTCATGCAGTAAGCCTCCGGGATTGTTGCGTAAATCTAAAATAATTCGATTAGCTCCTTGAGCTTTTAAATCTTTTAAGGCATATCCGGTTTGAGAGGATGCTTTGTTATTAAACGTACTCAATACAATATAGCCTGTTTTATCGTCTATCATAGAAAAGTGCGGTACAGCATCAATTTCTATTTCAGAACGCTTAATAGTTGCTTTATATTCTTTTCCTTGACGTAAATAGGTGACTTCTACTGAAGAGTTTGAGGTTCCTTTAAGTAAATCGCCAGCATCATCTTTATAATTAGATAGAACCACCTCTCCTACTTTAATAATTTCGTCTCCAGCTTTTAATCCTGCTTTATCTGCTGGATATTCTTTATATGGTTCTACAATTACCAATCTATCTTTTAGAGTTCTTACTTTGGCTCCAATTCCGGTATAATCTCCTGTACGTCTAATACGTTCTGCTTCTACATCTTGTTCGTTATAGAAGTTGGTGTAAGGATCTAAATCTTTCAACATGCTTTTTATAGCCGTATCCATTAAATCTGCAGGATTGGTTTCATCCACATAATTCATATTAAGTTCTTTGAAAAGCGTGGTGAAAATTTCAATTTGCTTAGCTATTTCAAAAAAATCGTTTTGAAAGGCAGATCCTGTAAAGAAAATGGTAACTGCCACGACAGGAATGAGCACGAGTCTCTTTAGTTTGTTCTTCATTAGAAATTTATTCTTTAATGCTTTTATCCACAAATTTTGTTAACAATTGCTTCATCTTCGTTTCGATTTCGTGAAAAGTTGGTTTTTCTTTCCCAATGTACAAAATCATAAACGCATATTGTGTTGGTAAGTTGTTAAAATAGGCTTTATTATTTAATCTATAAGCTTCACGCAACAAACGTTTTATGTGGTTTCTATCTACTGCTTTTTTAAAATTACGTTTAGAAACCGAGACCCCGGTTTTTATTTTAACCTCCTCATCAAAGGTGGTTTTAAGGTATACCATTCTTAAGGGATAAGTCGAAACTGATTTTCCTTCTAGAAATAATTTTGAAATCAACTTTTCGCTTTTAAGCTTTTCTTTTTTTGGGTATGATGCGTTCATAAGTCTTAACAAGTTAACAAATGTAATAAATACGAATAAGCTTCAAGTTGTTTTATTTAGTTTGAGTCATAAAAAAAACCTGCAAGATTTTAATTCTTGCAGGTTCTTTACTATTTTGAAGTTATAAGTGAATTAGAACTCAAATTTATTATTTTCTTTATTAACATCGGCCATTTTTTCATTTGGATCTATTTGTACCGATTTTATGGTTTTTGATGCTTTAAAGGTATATGTAGGATATGCCCAAGCCCAATCTGATAATGGTGTAGCCGACGTTGGTTTTCTACCATACATCATTCTAAGAGGAATATAAAAATCTTCTGTGGTTCCATCTGTATAGGTAATGGTTATATCTAATGGCATTGGCATAATACCAATACGTTCTAGAGTTACTGCATCTCCACTTACTGCTTTTACTCCATAATCGATAGTGTTAGTAGTTTCAGTAAAATCGTTTAAGTACCAACCTAATTCAAGGTTTGATACTTTTTCGGCAGTACGGATAAAATCTGTTGATGTTGGATGTGTAAATTTAAAATCGTTGTAATATTTTTTTAGTGTTTCTTTTAAATTGTCTTCACCAATAATATAACCTAATTGCTCTAAAAATACAGCACCTTTACTATAAGCTGATATTCCGTAGGCTTGATTGTATTCAAATCTATCAGCTTGAGTGGTTAAAGGTTGTTCTTTACCGGAAGTAGCTAAATAAATGTAATTTCTATAGGAGCTTGCAATTGGGTTTCCTTCATTATTTCCCATAACGGCATCCATAGCGTAATCGCTAATATAGCTTGTAAATCCTTCGTCCATCCAATAGTATTTAAGCTCGTTTGTAGCTAATATGAATTGAAACCATTTATGGGCTAATTCGTGAGCTGTAACGCCTACTAAACTTCCTAATTTACGTTCTCCAGTAATTAATGTACTCATGGCGTATTCCATTCCTCCATCTCCACCTTGAATAACAGAATATTGGTCGTAAGGATATTCACCAATATGCTCGGTAAAATATTCCATTAGTTCAGCTGTTTTTGGCTGTAATTTTTTCCAGTTTTCTAAATAGTTGTCTGCCAATGTGCTTTTGTAAAAGAAACGAAGTAATGGTCCATTTGGCATTTGCAAGGTATCGTGGATATAGTCAGGATCTGCAGCCCATGCAAAATCATGAACTTTAGGAGCTTTAAAATGCCATGAAAGCATGTTGCCTTTAGGAAGTTCTATCTCTTCAGTTTCATATCCGTGACCAATTTCATTTGGATTTTGTAAATATCCAGTTCCACCAATTACATAATTTTTATCGATGTTGATAGTTACATCAAAATCTCCCCAAACTCCGTGAAACTCTCTTCCTATATAAGGATATGCGTGCCAACCTTCATAGTCGTATTCAACTAATTTTGGATACCATTGTGTCATAGATAAGGCTACACCTTCTGAACTGTCTCTTCCAGAACGACGAACTTGTAATGGAACTTGGCCATTAAAAATCATATCGAACGTTACTTTTTCACCTGGTTGAATAGGTTTGTGTAACTGTACTTTTAAAATAGTTCCAATCACATCGTAGTTTAAAATAATACCATCTTGTTTTAAAGAACTTACGTTTAAATAGCCAATTTCGTCTGGTTTTAAATTTGCGATTCTATCACCAACTCTACTATCTGGATCTGCAATAGTTCGAGATCTTACATCCATTTCGCTTCCTGGTTGGAAGGCATTAAAATATAAGTGATAGTATACATTATTTAATACATCTGGCGAGTTATTGGTGTAAACCAATTGTTGTGTTCCAGTGTATTGAAATGAATTAACATCCATAGTAACCTCCATTTTATAGTCAACATGTTGTTGCCAATAACCAGGTTTAATCGAGTTAATTTCAAGCCCTTTGTTTTGCGAAATTGCCGTTGTAAAAAGGATACTTAAACAAAAAAGTAGTACAAAGTTTTTCTTCATTTTTATTAAATTAAAAAAGCCTCAACTTTTAAGGGTGAGGCTTTAGGTTTTTAAATATTATTATTTAGAAAGCTGCTCTGCCATAATTAGTGCGTTATACGCATTCATTATTTTGCCAGATTTGGAGAGGTCTCCAATAGGCTTAATGTTATCTGTATCGCCACCTACAACTACTTTAGTTGTTAAAGCTAGACCAGAATCCATAAGTATTTGTTTTACTTGAGCTGCAGATAATTTTGGATAGTAAGAACGAATTAACGCAGCAACACCAGCTACAGCAGGAGCGGCCATTGAGGTACCTCCCATTGTTTTGTATTCATTTTCTGGTGTGGTAGAGTATATTTTAGCTCCAGGGGCAAAAACATCTACATTTATTTTTCCGTAGTTAGAAAAACCTGCAACCATATTCGATCCGTATTTAGGTTCTAATGCTCCTACCGTAATAAAAGTATTTGATACTTCAGGACCATTATTTACTTGATCGTTTGGATAAACAGCTACTTGATCTAAATCAGCACCATCGTTTCCTGCAGCATTAACAAAAATTACATCGTGTTGTCCTGCATAAGCAATAGCATCTCTTACCCAATCGCTATGTGGTGAAAAGTATTTACCAAAACTTCCGTTTATAATTTTTGCGCCGTTATCAACTGCATATCTAATAGCAAGTGCAATATCTTTATCGTACTCATCGCCATTTGGAACTGCTCTTAAACTCATAATTTGAACGTTGTTAGCAACACCGTCAGCACCTTTTCCATTTCCACGTTCTGCAGCAATAATTCCAGCTACGTGTGTACCATGGCTTTCAGTTTTATCTGAAGGAAGTACATTTCCATCTCCGTATCCTACATCTGTTAAATCGTTTGGATTATCACCAGTTGTTCTTCCGTTGAATTCAATGTTTAAGTTGTAGTTTAATTTATCATTAAAATAGTCAACACCTTCTTTAATAGATTCAAGGGCCGCTTGCGTATTATCGAAACCATTACCATACATAAAGTTTAAAATACCTACTGCTTTAGTAAGTGCTTCGTCTTCTGTTTTAATAGCCTCTACGTCTTTTGCAGTGTAATCTTCTTTACCAAGGTGTTTAGACACTAAATCGTTAGCATTTTTTACTTGTTCGTAAATTTGGTCGTACTGAGCTTTTCTTTCAGTTGTTTCTTGGTATTCTTTGTCGTATTCAGCTTGAGCTCTATCCCAATCAGGACTAGATTTATCGCCACTTGCAAGAATACGTACAAACTCTAATTGTTCGTTGTAGGCATCACCTAAAAAGTTCCAACCATAAACATCGTCTACATAGCCGTTATTATCGTCGTCTATTCCATTTCCAGGAATTTCTTTTTTATTAATCCATAAAACCCCGTTTAAATCTTCGTGTTCTATATCAATTCCAGAGTCTATAACTGCTACAATTACAGTTTCTCCTTTTTTGTTTTTTATAAGTTCAGCATAGGCCTTTTCAACACTCATCCCAGGAATGGTGTCTTTAACTAGGTCTAAATGTCCCCAAGTTTGTTTTTCAATTTCGGTTAATTCCGATACCTTTAAAGGAACTGAATCGATGTTTTCAACAGGAGTTGATACAATTGTAGCTCCACCACCACAACTAGATAAGGTGACAGCAAGTAGTCCTGAAAATAAAAAAGGTTTCATTAATTTCATTATAATATAAAGTATTAGTTAAAAATTTCATTACAAGTATAAACATTATTTAGTCGCACGCCTTTATCTGTATGTTTTACCGTAATAATTTCGTTATGTGCATCGTGCTCCAAAAATAAGTAATAATTATTATCTGCGGCTAAATTCAAGAATTTTTCTTTTTCGTCCAAAGTTAGCAAAGGTCTTGTGTCATAACCCATTACAAACGGTAAAGGTAAATGTCCAGCCGTAGGTAATAAATCGGCAACAAAACAAATGGTTTTTCCTTTGTAATTAATCATTGGAAGCATTTGTTTGTCTGTATGACCGTTTGCAAAGAAAATATCAAAATCTAGAGGACTATTTTTTAAGATATCTGTATCTGGAATTGAAGTAAATTTTAATTGACCGCTTTCTTCCATTGGAAGAATGTTTTCCTTAAGAAATGAAGCCTTTTCTCTATTGTTAGGTTGAGTTGCCCACTTCCAATGGTCTTGATTGCTCCAAAAGTTAGCATTTTTAAAGGCAGGCTCATACCCAGTTTTTTCTTTGTTCCATTGAATTGATCCACCACAATGGTCAAAATGAAGATGCGTCATAAACACATCAGTTACATCATCTCTATGGAAACCATACTTTTTCAGGGATTTATCTAAACTATCATCTCCCCACAAGTAATAATAACCAAAAAACTTATCGTTTTGTTTATTGCCCATACCTGTATCAATCAATACTAGTTTGTCCCCGTCTTCAATAAGCATACAACGGGCAGCAATATCAATCATATTGTTGTTATCAGCTGGATTTGTTCTTTGCCATATGGATTTTGGAACAACTCCAAACATGGCTCCACCATCTAATTTAAAATTTCCGGACTCTATTGGATATAAATTCATAAGGACTGCAAATTACTAAAAGACTTAATATAAGCGAAAATAATGTGATGATATTAGATGTTTTTTAACATTTGAAGTTAATGTACTCGTCTTTAATTAATTTGTAGCTATGGAAATAAATTATAATTTTATAAAAAATAAATAATGAAAAATTTAACGCCGAGCCCCCTTAAAATAAAAAAAATGAAATTACTTCGGTTTGGTCGAGACTTTAAACCGGACGAAGAAGTTATTTTAAGAGATTATCTGGCCATAGAACGTACACGATTGGCTAACGAGCGTACTTTGCTTTCCTATATTCGGTCTTCATTATATTTAATGTTGGGGGGAATTGCTTTTTTCCAATTACATGATTATCCTAATTTTAAATTTTTAGGTTTAATTTCCCTCGTTTTTTCAGCTCTTTTTTTAATTATTGGCGTGTATAGGTTTGTTTTACTTAAAAAAAGTTTGAAGCGCTTGTATTATTTATCCGAATCTAAAAAGGAAGAATAAATCGATAAAAACGCCTGTTTTTCTTCTCATTAAATTTAATAATTGAAGTTTTTTAAAAGTATAAATAGCGGTAAACCCACAGTTGTAAAATAAAAAAACATTATTTTGCCACCGTTTTTTATTACAATGAAGGTTGTTTTTCAATGTATTTTTAGAAAATTAAAGTTAGTTCCTAGATGTGTTTCAATTATCTGGAAAAAGGCTTGAAATCTTACAACATATATGATCGAATTAGGAGGAATTATTATACTTGGTATTTTAGCACAATGGGTAGCATGGAAACTTAAAATTCCGGCAATTTTACCCTTACTTCTAATAGGTTTGTTGGTAGGACCAATTGCTGCCGAATTTTTAAGTGAAGATGGTACTAAATGGATTGAACCTAGGTGGAACGGAGAGGAAGGACTTTTTCCTGGTGGTAGTTTGTTTTACTTTGTCTCTTTAGCTATTAGTATTATTTTATTTGAAGGTGGCTTAACACTAAAAAAAGGTGAAATTAAAAATGTAGGTCCAGTAATTACCAAGTTAATTACAGTTGGATCCATTGTTACGTTTTTTGGAGCTGCGGTTGCTGCTCATTATATATTTTATTTAAGTTGGGAAATTTCCTTTTTATTTTCAGCATTGATTATTGTTACTGGTCCAACGGTAATTACTCCAATTTTAAGAAATATTCCATTAAAAAAAGATGTCTCAGCTGTATTAAAATGGGAAGGGATTTTAATAGACCCAATTGGTGCCCTAGTTGCTGTACTTGTATTTGAATTTATTAGTATAGATGCGGGCGGAGAGTTTACCAAAACAGCCTTTATGGAGTTTGGTAAAATTGTGTTATTTGGATCCACATTTGGTTTTACTTTTGCGTACGCACTTAATTTAATTTTAAATAAAAAATGGGTGCCACATTATTTAATTAATGTGTTTTCCTTAGCAGCTGTATTAGGTGTTTTTATCTTGGCCGATGTATTTGCTCATGAATCTGGCTTACTTGCAGTAGTGGTTATGGGAATGGTTTTAGGAAACTCCAAATCGCCATATTTGAAGGAATTATTGTATTTCAAGGAATCTTTAAGTGTTTTATTGATTTCCATTTTGTTTATACTTCTTGCAGCAGATATTAATTTTGAGGATTTACTCCTAATTTATAATTGGAATACTGTTATTCTTTTTGCGGTGGTAGCATTTGTTATTAGGCCTATTGCTGTGTTTTTAAGTACTTATGGCTCTAATTTAGAACTTAAAGAAAAGCTTTTTATAAGTTGGGTAGGTCCGCGAGGAATTGTTGCTGCTGGTATTGCTTCCTTATTCGGATTAAAATTGGCTGAAGATGGTGTTACGGACGCCGAGTATATTACTCCTCTAGTATTTATGATTGTTTTAGGAACTGTAATTTTAAATGCCACTACAGCTAGAATGTTTGCTAAAGTAGTAGGCGTGTTTTTAACAAAATCTGAAGGTATTTTAATTATAGGTGCCTCTAAACTTCCTAGATTATTAGCACATTATTTAGAGAAAAATGGTAGACATGTTGTATTAATCGACAGCAATCAGAATAATATAGAAAGAGCTACAGAACTTGGTCTAGAAGCCATGAATACCAATATTTACTCAGATAAATTATTAGATAATATCGAGCTTAACGATATGGGCTTCTTAATGGCCTTAACGGGCAATACAGATATTAATAAATACGCAATTAATCAATTTGGTGAAAAATTTGGTGAAAACGGATCTTATCGCTTGTTAACATCAACTGAAATGTTAGAATCGACTGATATTCCAGTGGATGGAATATTTTCTTATACAGATGATTTTAACTCGTTAACCAATGTTATTAATAAATACCCTTCCATTCAAGAAATTGAATTAAAAGACAAAAATCACTATTACGATTTAATTAAGATTACGAATAATGACAAAGATATTATTCCTCTATTTATTAAAGATCATGAAAACGACTTGTTTGTTGTGAAAGCAGATAAAGAAGCACTTCTTGAAAGCATGGAATTAGGTTGGAAACTGGTTTATATTGGAAAACCATTTGATGTAGAAGAAGTTAAGCATGAAAATAAAGTTGTAAAAAAGCGTGAAAACAAATAGAGCTGTTTTTGAAATAGAAGCTTTATAATAGTTTTAAATACATCTTAGTAATTTTCATTATATATTAAATAAAAAAAGTCCTGCAGAAGCAGGACTTTTAAATATAAAGTAAGTGTTTTTTAATTATATATCATTCCTTTTTTCAAAGGAGAGTGATTTAATCATTCAGTTTTAATACAGCCATAAACGCTTCTTGTGGAATCTCTACGTTTCCTACTTGACGCATACGTTTTTTACCTTTTTTCTGCTTTTCAAGAAGTTTACGTTTTCTAGAAATATCTCCTCCATAACATTTTGCTGTTACGTCTTTACGAAGTGCTTTAATGGTTTCTCTGGCAATAATTTTTGCTCCAATTGCAGCTTGAATAGGAATATCAAATTGTTGACGTGGGATTAATTCTTTTAATTTCTCACACATTTTCTTACCAATACTATGGGCGTTATCTGCGTGGATTAAAGCTGAAAGTGCATCAACTGGTTGGGCGTTTAATAAAATATCCACACGAACCAATTTAGATGTTTTCATTCCAATAGGATGGTAATCGAAGGATGCATATCCTTTTGAAACGGTTTTTAATCTATCGTAAAAATCGAATACAATTTCTGCTAAAGGCATATCGAAATTTAGCTCTACACGTTCTGGAGTTAAATAGGTTTGATGTGTAATCATACCTCTTTTTTCAATACACAGAGACATAACGTTTCCAACAAAATCTGCCTTGGTAATAATGGTTGCTTTAATATATGGTTCTTCAACACGGTCTAAACCAGAAGGATCTGGTAAATCGGATGGGTTATTAACAATTACAGGCACGTCAGGATGTTTCCTTGTAAACGCATGGTAACTAACGTTTGGAACTGTTGTAATAACAGTCATATCGAATTCACGCTCTAAACGTTCTTGGATAATTTCCATGTGGAGCATACCAAGAAACCCACATCTAAAACCGAAACCTAAGGCAGCCGAACTCTCAGGAGTAAATACTAAGGATGCATCGTTAAGTTGTAGTTTTTCCATGGAATTCCTTAACTCTTCGTAGTCTTCTGTGTCTACTGGATAAATACCAGCAAAAACCATTGGTTTTACATCCTCAAAACCTTCAATAGGATTAGTTGTTGGGTTTTTTGCATCTGTAAGTGTGTCACCAACCTTTACTTCCTTAGCTTCTTTTATTCCGGTAATTACATAGCCTACATCTCCAGCTTTAATTTCATTCCTTGGAAACTGTTTTAATCGAAGTGTTCCAATTTCATCAGCAAAATAATTTTTACCTGTAGCTATAAATTTAATGTTTTGTCCTTTTTTTATACTTCCATTTATTACTCTAAAATAAGTTTCAACACCTCTAAAAGGGTTGTAAACAGAGTCAAAAATTAAGGCTTGAAGTGGTTCGTCTACATTTCCTGTTGGAGCTGGAATTTTTTCAATAATAGCTTCTAAAATATTATCAATTCCTAAACCGGTTTTTCCACTTGCGTGAATAACGTCTTCAGGTTTACAACCAAGTAACTCTACAATATCGTCGGTTACTTCTTCAGGATTGGCACTAGGTAAATCTACTTTGTTTAGAATAGGAATAATTTCCAAATCATTTTCCAAAGCTAAATACAGATTCGATATGGTTTGTGCTTGAATACTTTGCGCAGCATCTACAATAAGTAAAGCACCTTCACATGCAGCAATAGATCTAGATACTTCATAACTAAAATCTACGTGACCAGGAGTATCAATTAGGTTAAGGATGTAACTTTCACCTTTATAAATATATTCCATTTGTATGGCATGCGATTTAATGGTAATACCACGTTCACGCTCCAAATCCATACTGTCAAGCAGTTGTTCTTTCTTTTCGCGTTCCGTTACGGTACCAGTGTAGTCCAATAATCTATCTGCCAAAGTACTCTTACCGTGGTCAATATGCGCTATAATACAAAAGTTTCTTATGTTTTTCATAAAGTATATTCTCTCAAATATCTAATTTGCAAATATAATTGTTTTAACTCTGCTTTAATTATTAAAGGGTAACTAATTAGAAAATATTTATTTAAGGGAAACCCGTAAAAATTATTGAAAAACAATTTTTATATTGTCACCCTAAGTAACCTTATGAATTTTTATAAATACTATATATACCTAATTCTATTGGTATTTTTATCTTTTCCAGGCTTTTCCCAAGATATTACTATCTCAGGAATAGTGGAGGACACAGTTAGTGCACCCATTTATTTTGCAAATGTTGTGTTATTAAAGGCCAACGATTCTACTGCGGTTAAAGGAACTTCTTCTAATTTGGATGGTTTTTTTGAATTAAAAAATGTCAATAAAAATCAATATCTACTTAAAATCAGCTTTATAGGTTATAAAGAAATAATAAAACCTTTAATGGTTTCTGAGGAAGATATTAATCTTGGAACCCTTGTTTTAACTGAAAGTAACCAGTATTTAGATGAAATTAATATTGTAGTAAACAAACCTACCATTAAAAAGGAAGCCGATAAATTAGTTTTCACCGTTGAAAACACAGCACTTTCTGAAGGAAGTTTATTGCAGGTTATAAAAAGCACGCCTGGAGTTTTGGTTTTAGATGGACAGATTTCTGTGAAGGGTTCATCACCAACGGTATATATTAATAATAGAAAGGTTCAATTATCAACGGAAGAATTACTTCAGCTTTTAGAAGGTTCACCTGCTGATGCCATTAAGTCTGTTGAAGTAATTACTAATCCATCGGCCAATTACGATGCTGAAAGTGGAGTTGTTTTAAATATTATTATGGGCAAAAACTTGGTAACGGGATACCGAGGAAGTGTTTTTGGTAATTATACTCAAGGAGTTTTTCCTAGGTATAATTTAGGGGTGAGTAATTATTTTAAAACCGATAAAGTAAATTTATCTGCTAATTACAGCTATACCGACGAAAAAATAAATAGAAACAACAACGATGGAGTTTTTTATTACGATTCCAACAATCAAATTGATAATGTTTGGAAATCCTCAATTAATATAAACACTTGGTCTAAAGCACATAATTTAAACTTCAATGTTGATTTCCATTTAAATGAAACTAATACTATTTCGGTTTCTTCAAACATGTTGTGGACGCCATATTTTAAGTATAAAATTAGAAACAACACGAATATTTTTGATGCAAACAATGTGTTTGAGTCTAAAATAGAATCTGATAATGTATCAAACGACGATAAGTATAACCTAGGATTTGATGTAGATTATGTGCATCAATTTGCAACTAGTAGCTTGGATTTTAACACCCATTTTACCATTTACGATTACAACAGGTTTCAAGAGTCGTCAAGTAAGTATTTCGATCAAAACTATAATTTTTTAGGCCCAACGGCTTTTAATACGGATGCCAATCAAAAAACTCAAATTTTCACAGCTCAATTAGATTATAGACTTCCTATTAATGAAAGTTCTAATTTCAATACAGGTACTAAGTATTCCAATATTACCACTAAAAGCGACATAACACGCTATGATTATGATTTCACCTTGAACCAAGAGGTTTTAAATTCTGCCAACTCTAGTGCTTTTGATTATAACGAAAGTATTTTTGCTGCTTATGCAAATTTTGATAAATCATGGGAAAAGTGGATTGTTAACGCAGGTTTACGACTAGAGCAAACCAATACAGAAGGAATTTCATTAACTACCAATCAAAAAGATAAACAAAATTATTTAGATTGGTTTCCAGCAGCAAGCATTAAATATCAGGTAGGAGATGTGCTTAGTTTTTATACTAATTACAAAAGAAGTATAGAACGACCAAGTTATCAAGATTTAAATCCGTTTACTTTTTATTTGAACGATAACATTGTTGTAGTGGGGAACCCCAAATTAATGCCGACTTATAAAGACCATTATGTGGTTGGGTCGTCGGTGACTTCATTTTTAACTTTAGAGGCTTATTACATCAATAAAAAGGACAATATAGTGGAGCTAGCCCTACAGGACAACTTAACCAACCAAATTATTTATGCTCCAGTTAATATGGATAAAAATATTGAATATGGTTTTGATGCTGTTACTTATTTTAATGTTACAGATTCTTGGTTTGTGTATGCGGTAACGTCATTTTACAACACGCAGGAGGAAACCAATACTTCCAATGGTTTTATAAAAAAGGACAAATGGTCTAACTATAGTGTTTTAAGCAATGATTTCTCATTATTGAAAGATCAAAGTTTAACAGCGAACTTCACTTTAATCTACATGTCCTCTTATTTACAGGCTTTAATGGATATAGAGTGGAGACTGGAGTCTGAATTATCTATTTCGAAATCAATTTTTAATAAAAAAGGATCTATAAGTTTAAGTGCGGCCGATTTATTTAATTTAGGCGATTTTAATACTTCTACAAAATATTTAAATCAACGCAATAACTACAACACAAATTTAGATAACAGATATATTAAACTTGGATTTAGATATAAATTTGGTAATACCATTTTAGAAACCAACGAACGGCAATTAAACATAAAAGAGCGCGAGCGTATTAAAGAGCGCAATTAATAGGTTGATATTTCAAAATAAATTCGTGTTTAGGTGTTTTAACCTGAAATAATTAATCTTGCCATTCAGCTATAAATAAGTTCGTATCGCGTCCGCCACCATTATTTCTATTTGAAGAGAAAATCAGATTTTTACCATCGTTTGAAAATACAGGAAAGGCATCAAAAGTGTCACTATGTGTAATTCGTTTTAGGTTATTACCATCTATATCTATCATATATAAATTGAACGGAAAACCACGTTCAGATTCAAAATTAGAAGAGAATAATATTTTTTCTCCAGAAGGATGAAAAAATGGGCTCCAATTGGCATTTCCTAAGTTTGTTAATTGACGCAAATCGCTACCATCTGCATTACAGATATACAGCTCCATTTTAGTTGGTTGAACCAAACCTTCGGCTAATAAATCCTTATATTCTTTAATTTCTTCCTCTGTTTTAGGTCTTGAAGATCTGAAAACGATTTTTGTTCCATCAGGAGAAAAGAAAGCACCTCCATCATAACCTAGTTCAAAGGTAATTTGCTTAACATCGCTTCCATCTATATTCATAGTGTATAATTCAATGTCTCCACTTCTATCTGAAGTAAAAACAATTTTATCACCTTGTGGAGAAACCGTTGCTTCAGCATCATATCCAGGCTCATCAGTAAGTTGTTTTACAATATTTCCTTCTAAATCGGCTACAAAAATATCGTAGGAACTATAAATAGGCCAAATATATTTTCCGCTTTTACTTTCAGGAACTTCTGGACAATCATTGCTTCCTAAATGAGTGGAAGCGTAAATAATATGCTTGTTATCTGGCATAAAATACGCGCAAGTTGTTCTTCCTTTTCCTGTACTAACCATCGGGGGCATTTTGTCTTTAAACGTTTCGTCTGCATCCATCAAAAACATTTGGTCGCAACTTACATTCCATTTTTGGTAGTTAGATTGAAACACTAATTGCTTATCGTCAAAACTCCAATAAGCTTCAGCATTATCCCCACCAAACGTAATTTGTTTTAAGGATTTGAAATGAACTTCATCCGAATAAATTAAGGTGTCAACCCACTTGGTGGCTCCAGATTTAACATCGGTAGCTTGTTTTTTGTCGTTTTTACAGCACACAATCAGGCTTAAAAATAATAAGCTATAAAAAAATCTTAAATACATAGACATAGATTAAAGTATAAATAAATGGCAATTATTCCATAATTTTGTCAAAAATAACATTAATAAGATGAAGCGGTTAGCTCTAATAGTTTTTTTTATTTCACTTTTTGGTTGTAATCAAGAATTTAAATATGAAAATAAAATAAAAGAAGATGTTACTTACATAGCTGATGATAAGCTCGAAGGACGGGAAACCGGATCTAAAGGAGAGCTGTTGGCTGCGGCTTATATTTCTGAGCGTTTTAAAGAATTAGGTCTTCAACCAAAAGGAACAAATGGATTCTATCAAAGTTTTAATTTTAAACCTAAAACAGATCCACATAGTGAAGTTGCTTATTCCTTAAACCCAGAAGATTCAACTGTTACCGGTACAAACGTTTTAGGCTATTTAGATAACCAAGCAGAAAATACCATAATAATTGGTGCGCATTACGACCATTTAGGATATGGAAGTGATGGCTCTTTGCATAGAGGAGAAAAGGAAATCCATAATGGTGCAGACGATAATGCTAGTGGAGTGGCCATTATGCTAGATTTAGCTGCAAGATTAAAACAAACAAACACCTCAAATAATTATTTATTTATGGCGTTTTCAGGTGAAGAAATGGGCTTGTTAGGTTCAAATTATTTTACTAAAAATGCTACTATGGATTTAAGCAAAGTCAATTACATGATTAACATGGATATGGTTGGACGCTTAAAAGAAGATAAAACTTTGGCTGTTTATGGAGTTGGCACCTCTCCAGTATGGAAACAAACTTTATCAACAACAAATCCGGGGTTTAAACTTGTAGAAAATGAATCTGGAGTAGGACCATCAGATCATACGTCTTTTTACTTACAAGATATTCCTGTGTTGCATTTTTTTACTGGACAGCATGACGATTATCACAAACCAGGAGATGACTCTGAAAAACTTAATTATGAAGGCATGGATGCCATTTCAAATTATATTTTTGATGTTATTTCCAACTTGGATGGTAGTGAGAAACTGCCTTTTACTAAAACTAAAAATGAAAGTGAAGAAACGCCACGTTTTAAAGTTGGTTTAGGCGTAGTTCCAGATTATTTATACGATGGAGAAGGAATGCGAGTAGATGGTATAAGTGAAGATAAACCAGCACAAAAGGCAGGATTGCAAAAAGGTGACATATTAATTAGACTTGGAGATAGTGCTGTTGTGGACATGATGAGCTATATGAGAGCCTTATCCGTTTTTTCAGCCGGCGATTCTACGAAAGTTGTTGTAAAAAGAAATAATGAAACGATAGAAGCTGACGTTCAGTTTTAAAAACTTAAGACTAGAAAACAATTTAATCTAAAAAAAACAAACTCAAGTGGTAAAAATAGGCAACATAGAACTTCCAAATTTCCCATTACTTTTAGCTCCAATGGAAGATGTTAGCGACCCTCCTTTTCGTGCGTTGTGCAAGGAACAAGGTGCGGACGTGGTATATACAGAATTTATTTCTAGTGAAGGCTTGATACGTGATGCTGCTAAAAGTATCATGAAATTAGATATTTATGAAAAGGAACGTCCAGTTGGAATTCAAATTTTTGGAGCCAATTTAGAAAGCATGTTGCAAACCATTGATATTGTTGAAAAGTCGAATCCAGATATCATCGATATTAATTTCGGCTGTCCTGTTAAAAAAGTGGTTAGTAAAGGAGCAGGAGCAGGGATTTTAAAAGATGTTTGTTTAATGGAGCAGCTAACTGCCGAAATGGTAAAACGTACAAATATTCCAATTACCGTAAAAACCCGATTGGGTTGGGATCACGATTCTATTAGAATTGTTGAGGTGGCTGAAAGACTTCAGGATGTAGGTTGTAAAGCTATTGCCATTCACGGAAGAACGCGTGCTCAAATGTATAAAGGAAATGCCGATTGGAGGCCAATTGCTGAAGTAAAAAACAATCCACGTATGCATATTCCGGTTTTTGGAAATGGCGACGTAGATACCCCAGAACGCGCTATGGAAATGCGTGATGTATATGGTTTGGATGGTTGTATGATTGGACGTGCCACCATTGGTAATCCGTGGTTTTTTAAACAAGTAAAACACTTTTTTAATACAGGTGAACATTTGGGTCCTGTTACTTTAGAAGAACGTGTAGAAGCTGCTAGACGTCATTTACAAATGGCTATAGATTGGAAAGGAGAAAAACTTGGAGTTTTTGAAACTAGAAGGCATTATACAAATTACTTTAAAGGAATTCCTAATTTTAAGGAATATCGAACAAAAATGGTTACAAGCGATGAATCTAAAGACGTATTTGAAGCTTTTGATGAAGTTTTAGACGCCTTTTCAGATTATGTGATGGTTTAATTTTCCACCAGATTTTTAGAAATTCTAACCGAAGCTATTTTTGAGGCAAGAACACCTAAAATGGAAATGGTTACAAAAACGATAAGTATATTTTCAGCTTTTAAGGTTACTGGATAGGGTAGACTTTGGGTAATCATAATCAATGAAAAGGTTTTTTGTAACCAAACAACCAAGCAGCCTAATATTAGGCCAATTATACCACCAACAATACTCATTAAGCTACCTTGTAGGAAAAAGATATTCCTAATATTTGAAATAGTAGCTCCTAAGCTGAATAACGTTTTTAAAGTGCTTTTTTTGTCCAATATCATCATAATAATGGAGCCAATCACATTAAAAAGTGCAATAATCAAAACAAGTGTGAAGATTAAATACACAGCTAAATTTTCGGTATTAAGCATTTTGTAAAGGGCGTCGTTTAATTGTGCGCTGTTTTTCAAAAGTATTTTATCGCCTAAAACCGATGAAATTTCTTTTCTAGCATGAGCTTCAGTAGCATTTTCATTTAGTTTAAACTCAATGGCCGTCACTTCATTTTCCTTATAATTAAGGAGTAGTCTAGCCATTTCAATAGGCGCATAAATGTATTTATCGTTTAAATTTTCATTCACATCAAACACGCCAACATTTACAGCATCGAACGTGTTGAATGCTTGGTTTGCCGAGGTAATTTGTCCTTTTCCAGGTTTAGGAACATACAGATTGATGCGTTTACCATAATTTAAAACACCAAAAGATAAGGTGTTTGCAATGCCCCAACCAGAAACAATCTGATTTGTTCTTTGAGTGAGCCAACTTCCTAAAACAATCACGGAATCAACAGCATTTACAACTTCAAAATTCTCGTCAACACCTTTAATGTATCCGTTTGGATAGCTTTTATCTTCAAAAGAAATAAATACTCGTTCCTCTATTATTTTTGAATAAGAAGCCACACTTTCTAGCTCATTTAACTTAGTAAACTCTTCTTCAGAAATTAAAAAAGATTTACCAACCGAAGCTTCGGCCTTTAAATCGGGATCAATAATAGAAGTAAATTGTAGAGTAAAATCTTTTAAGCCTGCAAAGCCAGAAAGTACTATAAACAGAGATGCTGAACCAAGAATTACCCCAATGGCAGCAATAATGGTAATAAAATTAATAGCATTGTTAGAGCTTTTAGAAAGCAAATAACGTTTGGCTATGTATAACGAAAAATTCAATTACGATTTTTTGCGTTTATCTAAAAGGTCAGGATTATTTAATGGGTTATCCTCGCCTTTTAATGACTTATCTATTTTTTCTATATACTCTAGAGAATCGTCTAAATAAAACTGAAGTGCAGGCATGCGTCTTAATTGGTGTTTGGTACGTTGTGCCAATTCGTGCTTAATTAAAGGCGCATTAGATTTAATACCTTCAATAAGTTCCTTTCCCTTAGCGCTTGGAAAAATACTTAAATATACTTTTGCAACGGATAAATCTACCGTTACTTTTACTTTAGAAACGGAAATAAGAATTCCATGCATTCCACCTTGTGTGGCAGCTCCTTGAAGTACTTCTACTAAATCGCGTTGTAAAACCGATCCTATCTTTTTTTGTCTTTGACTCTCTTCCATATTATTAATTTTTTAAAAGTCATTTAAATTCTAATTTCTCTAAATTATGAATTTTGACATTTATTATAAAAACCCATTAGGGATTTCTACGGTGCAAAAATAACCATAATTAAAGATTATATTACTTTTGCAGCTAAAATTCGTAACTTATACCAGGTATTTTAAATGGTAATTACAAAAATTATTAAAATGAATAAGATTGAGCATATTGGTATTGCCGTTAAAAATTTAGAAGAATCCAACGAATTGTTTTCGAAGTTGTTTGGAAAATCACATTATAAAATTGAAGAAGTAGCAAGCGAAGGTGTTAATACTTCTTTTTTTCAAGTAGGTGAAAATAAAATTGAATTACTAGAAGCCACTAAACCGGATAGCCCAATAGCCAAATTTATTGAAAAGAAGGGAGAAGGCATTCATCACATAGCTTTTGATGTGTCTGATATAGAAGCTGAAATTACTAGATTAAAGAAGGAAGGATTTGTTGTTTTAAACGAAACCCCAAAAAAAGGAGCGGATAACAAATTAGTGGTATTTTTACACCCAAAATCAACAAATGGTGTATTAATTGAGCTTTGTCAAGAGATAAAGGAATAAAAATACTTTGAGAGTACAAAAATATGTAGTAATATTGCACTCTCTTTGTAAAAAAGGAGAAATGTCGAGTTAGCTTTAATGCTAATAGGTCCTATAACTCAGCTGGTTAGAGTATCTGACTCATAATCAGAAAGTCCCTGGTTCGAGCCCAGGTGGGACCACAAGTAAAAACAAGCCTTACAGAAATGTGAGGCTTTTTTTATGGATTTAACTTATGTATTGATAAATTTTATTCAATTTAGAAGTAATTTTCTCAATTATACTTTAGGTTAAAAATACGTTACAGATACTACATGAATAACAAACATCTTTTTATCAATTCCGTTTCAGCAATAGATGCCAAGTCACTAGAAAATATTTTAGTAAAAAATGCATTCAGAAAATTTGCTAATGTTAGTTTTATCGAGAAGCTAAATGAAATATTTAAAGAACTAAAAGCAAGTGGTAATACACAGCTTGATGTTCATAAAGGAGTTGGAGCCTGTGGATGTAATAACAAAAGGAAAGTGTTTTGTTTTGTAGGGAATAATACGAAGGACTTCTTTACCTTGGCCTACGATGAAGATGAACATAATTACTACAACTTTTATAAGTCCTGCGATGTTGTTAATTATGAAACATCACCGGACTTAAACAAATTTTATTACTTTTCTATAAAACTAGAAGACACTACTGAATACAAAAATCATCAAGATGCTTCTGAGCCATTACGCGAATACAAAGAATTAAGTTCTAAAGATATTTGCAACATGAAGGAAATAGAGACCTGGTTAGAAAAATATAAAATTTTATATAACAACACGGTTGAAGTAATTGAAGGTAATATAAACTCACCTAAACTGAATTCAGTAGAATTATTAGTGAATAAGGAGTTTGAAAATTTATACGGAACTTTAAATATCTTATCTATACTTTATAAAAAGGAAATTTATTTTAAGAAGCAATTAGAAGACTATAATAAAGTTAAGGATAGCGTGTCAAAACTTAAAACTTGGTTCGATTATCAGCATAAAAATAAAGGTGAATATAAATTGTTTTCTTCTGTGTTTTACGATAACAGAGAGCTTACCCATTACCGTTTTGAAATAAATGATTTAAAATTAAACCCACAAGATTTTAAATACACTCTTGGCTTTATGAAAATTATTGAAGATAGCCAGGCAATTGAGTTTGACGGAGTAGTTAAGGTTATAAGTGAATTAGAGGTTTTTGAAAAATCAAAAACTCGTAGATCCTTTAAAAAGCAAAGTATTGTATTATCCATTGATGATTTTTGTTGTAGTAAATACAAGGTTACTTTTTCAGAAGCAAGAGTAAAGCACTTAGAAAACTTAAATCTAGGTGACTTTGTTAAGGTAAGAGCAAGACTTACAGGTGGAGAATGGGAGAAAACAGAAGGTGTTAAGGAGCATGTGCACGGTCTTTTTGGTTGGAGTTTAGAAAAACTACAGCCCAAACCAGCCCCAAAAGAAAACACCGAGGAGGTGGATTTGTATTATAAATACATGTTGTTGCGGCCTTTTTAATAAAAAACACCTTTATATATTAATAAGAATACCTTCCATTTTTAGCTAACCTTTTAATTATCAATCAAATCAATCAACAAAATTTTAAATAACTAAGGAAAACGGTTCCTAGCCGATTTTCATTCCATCTTACTTTTATAAAAAAGTGTTTTCATAAACGAAATGCTTCAACTTTTTTGCTTCATATATAACCGTCAATTTGTTATGATTTTTATTTCAAAAAATATAAATGTTGATAACCATGTGGAAAACCTAAATGAGTTTTTGTGTAAATAGTGAGAATAAAAGCAGACCTTTATGTTCGCAAATTTTCTAATCCCTCAATCAATAAAGCAACATGAAAATTATTTCTGTTTTAAAAAGAGATTTCGTAACGGAATCCTTTGATTTAAACAAGATTACCAATGCTATTTTAAAAGCAATGACCGCCGTTCAACACGGACAATTAGCAGATGCTGAGAGCATTTCGAATAAAGTTTTTACCTCATTATTGGAGCGAAAAAAACTAGATGCTGACTACGTGCCCACAGTAGAAGAAGTACAAGATTTTGTAGAGACCAAACTTATGGAAAGTGGTTTTTTTGATGTTGCTAAAGCTTATATTTTATATAGAAATGAACAATCAAAAAAACGTAAAAGCAATATTTTTGAAAAACGAATTAATTTAAAGCCTTACGAGTATCCAGATTTATACGAATACGTTCCGGCAATTAGACATTCGTACTGGATTCATACCGAATTTAACTTTACTAGCGATGTTCAAGATTTTAAAACCTTACTTTCAGATTCTGAGCGTAATGCTATAAAAAATACCATGTTAGCTATTTCTCAAATTGAAGTGGCTGTAAAAAACTTCTGGGGCGATATTTATCATAGAATGCCTAAACCAGAAATAGGTTCGGTTGGAGCAACTTTTGCCGAGAGTGAAGTGCGTCATCATGATGCCTACTCGCATTTGTTAGAAATTTTAGGGTTAAATGAAGAGTTTAAAAACCTAAAAAAGAAGCCAGTAATCATGAAACGCGTGCAGTATTTAGAAACTGCTTTAAAAAATGCAAAAAGTGAAGATAATAAGGAATATGCCGAATCGGTTTTACTTTTTTCACTATTTATAGAACACGTGTCTCTATTTTCTCAGTTCCTTATTATTATGGCCTTCAATAAGCATAAAAACATGCTTAAAGGAATATCCAATGTTGTAGAGGCAACTTCTAAAGAAGAGCAAATTCATGGCGATTTTGGAATTGACCTAATTAAAATTATTAAATCGGAAAATCCAGATTGGTTTGATGCTGAATATCAAGTTATGATCCAAGACATGTGTCGTGATGCCTTTGAGGCCGAAAGCAAAATTATAGACTGGATTTTTGAAGATGGCGAACTAGAATTTTTACCTAAAAACCTAATAAATGAGTTCATAAAATCGCGCTTTAACAATTCATTGGAAAGCATTGGAATTGATAAAGTATTTGATATAGATGAAAGCCTTCTAGCAGAAACCGAATGGTTTGATGATGAAATTATAGGCACCAAACACGGAGATTTTTTCGTAAAACGCTCAATCAATTATAGTAAAAGAACACAAAGTATAACCAGTGATGACCTTTTTTAAAATGAATAACAGTAAACTTACCTTAGATTCAGAAGCCAAAACCTCAAACGACAACGACCTACTTTTAAAATCAAGAAAAGAAGCGCTTAAAAACAATAAAGAACAAGCAAGCAAAGGTTTTGAATGGCTAACAGAACATAGCCGAAACTTTTTAGCACTTGGTTATTTGGCGGAAGGAATGTCAGCCGAGCAACGCATTCGTGAAATTGCAGATCACGCAGAAAAAATCCTTAAAATACCAGGATTTTCGGATAAATTTTATGGTTATATGTCCGAAGGCTTTTATTCATTAGCATCACCAGTATGGTCTAACTTTGGAAAGGAAAGAGGTCTTCCTATTAGTTGTTTTGGATCCCATGTGGCTGATGATATGGGGAATATATTATACACGCAATCCGAGGTTGGAATGATGTCAAAACTAGGTGGAGGAACATCTGGATACTTTGGTAAAATTCGTCATCGTGGTGCTGAGGTAAAAAACAATGGTCAAGCTTCTGGAGCCGTGCATATCATGCAACTTTTTGAATCTATGGTAGATGTTGTGAGTCAGGGTTCTGTTAGACGAGGACGCTTTTCACCATATTTACCAGTAGAACATCCAGATATTATGGAATTCTTAGAAATTGGAACCGAAGGAAATCCAATTCAAGAATTAACTCATGGAGTAACCGTTACTAATCAATGGATGCAAGAAATGGTTGATGGTGACGTTGAAAAGAGAACTATTTGGGCAAAAGTATTACAACGAAGAGGTGAAATGGGGTATCCGTATATCTTCTTTAAAGACAATGCAAACAATGCAGCTGCCGATGTGTATCGTAAAGAAAATCACACTATTTATGCTAGTAATTTATGTACAGAAATTATGTTGCCATCAAATGACGAATGGTCTTTTGTTTGTGTATTATCTTCTGTAAACCTATTGCATTACGATAAATGGAAAGATACCGATGCGGTTGAAACTATGGTTTATTTCCTAGATGCCGTAATTACTGAGTTTATTGAAAAATTAGAAGTTTATAGAGATTCTGAAGAAAGGGAAGATCGTCAAACCTTCCTATTTATGGAACGTGCGTATAATTTTGCAAAAGAAAATAGAGCACTAGGTTTAGGTGTTTTGGGTTGGCATTCTTTCTTACAATCTAAAATGTTACCATTTAATAGCCAAGAAGCTTATAATTTAAATAGTGAAATTTTTAAACTTATTAAGGAAAAATCCTATGCTGCTTCAAGCCAATTAGCTGAGAAATTTGGTGAGCCAAAAGTACTTAAAGGATATGGAAGACGTAATGCTACATTAAATGCTATTGCACCTACAACTTCTTCAGCTTTCATTTTAGGTCAAGTGTCGCAAGGAATTGAGCCGATATGGTCTAACATTTATGTGAAGGACATTGCCAAAATTAAAACAACAATAAAAAACACATACTTAGAAGCATTATTAGAAGAAAAAGGTAAAAACACCCAAGAAGTATGGTATAGTATTAGAGATTTTGATGGCTCTGTGCAACATCTAGATTTCCTTACAGATTTAGAGAAAGACGTGTTTAAAACTTACTCTGAAATCGATCAAATGGACATTATTTATCAAGCAGCAAATCGTCAGAATCATATTGATCAAGGACAATCGGTAAACATAATTGTACACCCAGATATGCCAGTTAAAGAGATTAATAAAATTCATGTTACGGCATGGAAATTAGGTCTAAAATCGCTGTATTACCAACACAGTATGAATGCTGCTCAAAAGTTCAGACAGAAAAAAGAATGTACAAGTTGTGAAGCTTAGTTGCTTAAAATAGCTTTTATAATAATTAAAACCCGTTTTTATAAACGGGTTTTTTATTGCTCTAATTTTTGAATAAGCCCATGATTTTTAAAAGCAAAGAATCATGTTTTTAGAGTAGTAATACGTTAATTTATACATAATGTATTAATCCATAATTTAAAAAATAGAATTAAAATAAAAGACCGCTTCAGTAAGGGACTCCTCTCTCTTTAATTTAAAATTTATAGTAAGTTTTAAATTGGATATATACTAGAATCAACATATTACTAATTGAAATAGAAATGATTCAAAGACGTTTATCTTGTTTTACTTTTAGAAAATTGAAATAAACCAAAATCAAATTATGTATATTTAAAAATTGAATTTTAATACCTCCTTTATGAAACTTCTTTTAAGCCTATTTTTAGTTTTTTGCTTTGGATTAAGCTGTTCTGCACAAAAAGTATTTTCAGTGCAATATGCTAATCAAGCCGATGTAAAGGTGTTTGTTGTGGATTATGAAAATCAGGCAGATTTAAAGGTTTATAAAGTAAATTATGCTAATCAAGCCGGTAAAAATAATGGTAAATGGTTTTTTACAAAATATGCTAATCAAGCCGATAAAAAAGTTTTTTACGTAGATTATCAGAACCAAGCCGATTTAAAAATATTTTTTGTTGACTACCAAAATCAAGCGGGATGGCGTGATAAATCGAAACAGCACTTAATGTATTGATTTATTATTTTAAATAGAAATTATTTCTCCTCCTTAGCCTTTTTAATAATAGCTTTTAGTCGCTCTTTTCTAAGTTCTTCTTCAGCTTTTTTCTTATTAATTTTTCTATTAAGAAGTTTGGTATGTTTGGCCTTGTTTTTAGTGTTTTTCTGACCCTTAGGTTTTGGCATATAGTTTTATTTTAATACGTCACGAATTTTGGTTAATAAGCTTAAATTTTTCATCTAAGTATTAAATATAACGCTAGAAAGCTCAAATTTAGTTAAATTTCAGGCTATCAACTCTTATTATGAGCTTTAAATATACATATTTAAGCAGATTAACATTTGTAAAAAGAATAAATTTGCACTTCAAAAGTATCGTTTGAAAGAGATTGAAAATAGTAGCGCACAACAACCGATTCTTAATAAAAAG
Source organism: Xanthomarina sp. (assembly GCF_035306605.1). Classification (NCBI taxonomy): domain Bacteria; kingdom Pseudomonadati; phylum Bacteroidota; class Flavobacteriia; order Flavobacteriales; family Flavobacteriaceae; genus Xanthomarina; species Xanthomarina sp. The sequence continues at coordinate 139,160 of NZ_DATGNR010000035.1, forward strand.
AAGCGGTTTAGATTCTTAAAAATAGTCGGAAGGATTATTTTAGGCTTTCTCTTACTCTTATTTTTGCTTATTCTTTTTATTAGAAGCCCTTGGGGACAGGATATTATTGTTACAAAAGCCGTTTCTTTTCTCTCCAATAAAACCAAGACCAAAGTTGAATTAGATAAACTGTTTATCACCTTTGATGGCGACATCCAATTAAATAGATTGTATCTAGAAGACCAGAAAGGAGATACACTTATTTATTCACGAAAACTGCAAGCAAATGTACCACTTTGGTCCATGATTCAAGGAAATGGGGTTGGGGTTGATGCTTTGAATTGGCAAGGTGTTCGTGCCAATATTACTAGAAAAGATACCATTCAAGGCTTTAATTTTCAGTTTATTATTGATGCCTTTGATTCGCAAGACAAATCAGAAGTTGAGGTGGACGCTACAGCGGCACCATTAAATATCCTTCTGGGTAATTTGCGTTTTCAAGATTTTGATATAGTTTATAATGATGTGGTAACAGGTATTGATAGTCGGTTTAAAATCGGAAAACTTCAAGCAGACTTTGAAAAAACCGATTTAGAAACCATGACTTTCATAGCTTCGGAATTAAAATTAACTGACAGTCGAATTGTATTTTCACAAACTCTAGTTCCTGATACTCCAGGCTCTGAAGGTACAACCTTACCTAAATTAACCGTTAAAGAATTAACGCTTGCCAATGTTTATGCCGATTATAATAGCGAAGCAGATAGGATAGCAGCCACTTTAGATATTCAAGAGTTTTTTTCCGAAATCCCGAATATCGACCTAGCTAACCAGGTTTTTGAGGTGAATGAATTCAGTCTTAAAAATTCGAATATTGTGCTAAGAACCGAAACCGAAAAGAATGCAGTTACTGAAAAAGTCGAGGAAGTTTCCGATGATATAGAACACGATATTGAAGCTTTTGAATGGCCAAGTATTCAATTCCTTATTGGAGAAATAGATCTAATAAATAATAATTTCAGCTATTTTGTGAATAATGAAAAAGGTAAAAACGGAGTTTTTAATGCTAACGCTATCCAATTAACAAACATTAATTTTAATGCGGAAAATATCGCGCTAAAAGATAAAATAGCTGAACTAGAGTTAATCGAAGCTTCTTTTAAAGAAATTTCAGGAATCAACTTAAAAAGTTTACAATTCCAAATAAATGCCACGGACAAGCAACTTAAACTTTCAAACTTAAAAACAGCGTTGAATAACAATTTCCTTCAAGGGAATTTACAACTAGACTATCCTAGTTTAGCTAGATTAATTAAAGCGCCTAACCAATCGGAAGTAGCTATTCACATGCCTTCATTTAAGGTGTCGCTTAAAGATTTATTTTTATTTCAGCCAAGCTTAAAAGAAAATGACTACTTAAATACCCTAAGTAAAAAGTTAATTTATGGTAACATAAATGCTAAGGGTTATTTATCGGATATTAATTTATCAAAAATGACCGTTACGTGGAATAATACGAAATTTTCAGCCAACGGAAGCATTCAAAATATCACACAAACAGACGCTTTAGCTTTTAATATTCCTGCTTTTTCAGCTGTTACAAAACGTTCAGATATTATTCAATTTGTAGAAGAAGAAAATCTTGGAATAAACCTACCTAACGATTTAGAATTAAAAGGAACAGCAAAAGTGAGTCTTAACGATATTATAGCTACGGCCACTTTAACTACGTCTCAAGGTCTAGCAAAGGTTGAAGGGCAATTTAAGAACGGCAAAACGATAGAGTTCGATGCAGATCTTGAAATTGAAGAGTATAAATTGAGCGAACTTCTGAAAAACGAACAATTAGGCAATTTAAATATCAAATTAAAAGCTCACGGAAAAGGAGATAATATCAATAATTTAGACGCAACACTTGATGCTACTGTTTCTAGTTTTAAATACAATAATTATGATATAAGCGATTTAAAACTAGTTGGAGACATAAAAAATGGGTCGGGAACAATAAGTTCTAACTATAAGGACAATAATTTAAATATGACGTTAGACTCCCAAGTTATCTTGGATTCAATTTCATCAGAAGCTAACATCAATTTAAATATTATTGGCGCCGATTTAAAAGCTCTAGGCCTTAATCAACGTGATATAAAAACACGCATGAAAGTGGCTGCCCATTTTAAAGGAAATTCCACCAATTTTGAAGCCACTGCTCAGGTAGACGACGGCATTTTTGTGTCCGACAACAAGTCCTATTTACTGGGAACAGTAAAAGCTATGGCTTATATAAAACCTGATACAACTTCAGTTTCGGTAAACAATAAAATGATCGATTTGGTTTTGCAATCCAATACCAATCCGCAAACTTGGTCTACCTCATTAAAACAACATGTGTTAGGTTATTTTTATCGCGATGAAAAAGTAATGGATAGCACCATGAAAGGAGTGAATTTGAAATTACGAGGAAACATAAGCGAAGGAGCTATTTTAAAAGATGTTTTCCTAGTAAATCTTAAAGATCTTGACACAGTAAATATTGCTGTAGATTTTAACGAAAGAGAACGAAAACTAACCGCTAGAGTAAATGCACCTCATATAAACTATAGCGATATAACTGTGGATAGTTTGGCATTTTCAATGGATACTGATCAGGAAAAATTTAATTTTAATTTAGGTTTTAATCAAATTAAGGCAGCTCCTTTTCATATTCAAAAAACCATAATAGAGGGCAATCAAATCGATAATGAATTAGCATTAAGTCTTGTAGCCTATCATAAAAATGATAAAATAATTCAAATTTTAAGTCAGGTAAGTGGAACCAGTGAAGAACTTCGATTTCACGTGTTACCAGAAAACTTGATTCTAAATAAAACCTCATGGAGTGTTCCAAAAACCAACGAAGTACTTATTTATGATAAGGAATTGGTGTTTAACGATTTTCGTTTTAGCAAAGGCAATCAGTCTATTGAAATTACTGATAAGTTACCAGACGTGTCAAAAAATCACATTGCTATAGATTTTAAAAATTTTAAACTCAATGAGTTTTTAAGCTACTTAAACCCAGATAAAACCTTGGCTTCTGGGAATCTTAATGGCGATTTCATTTTAGAAGAACCTTTTGCCGAAACGGGAATTTTAGCCAATTTAGATATTTCTCAATTCCACGTTATGGATGTCGATTTAGGAACCTTAGATGTTAACGCTAAATCTTTAGGAGGAGAAAGTTACGACTTTAATGCCATGTTGAAAGGTGGAGAAGTAGATTTAGATTTAAAAGGCGATTATGTTGCAAGTCTAACAGGAGCTAATCTCGATCTTGATTTGAATATCAACAAATTTAATATGCAGGCTTTAGCTGGGTTTTCTGAAGGTGAAATAACGGAAACATCAGGGAGTTTTTCTGGGAACTTCAAATTAACGGGAACAACAAAAAAACCTGAATATAATGGGAAATTGCAGTTCAACGATGCCAATTTTAAAATAGCCAAATTTAATTCAGCCTTTACTTTAAACAATGAAATCTTAAATATTGACAATTCTGGGGTTTCTATGAAAGATTTTACCGTTCGCGACGAGAACAAAAATACTTTTGTGATGTCGGGAAAAATTGGAACAGAATCTTTTATCAATCCAACCTTCGATTTACAGCTTGTTGCTAATAATTTTCAAGTGTTAAACGCCACCAAAGATGATAACGATTTTCTTTACGGAAAAGCGAGTTTTAATGGGAAAGCAAAAATTACTGGCGACATGCAAATTCCGAAAGTTGATATGGATATGAGGGTTAATTCAGATACCAACATTACCTATGTTTTACCATCGGCCACAGTAAATATGGAAGAACGTGAGGGCGTTGTCATTTTTGTAAATAGAGATAACCCAGATGCAATTTTAACCAGAACAAAAGAACGCACCGCCACCTTAACAGGAATTGATTTTAAAGCTCTTTTAAAAATTGGGAAGGAAGCCACAGTAACCATTATTATAGATGAAGAAACTGGTGATAATTTTAAAGTGTCTGGTGAAGGTGACTTTAACGTAACCATGAATCCTAATGGAGTTTTAAGACTTTCTGGTGTATACGAAGTATCTTCAGGTCATTACGAATTAAATCTTTACAAGATTGTTAACCGTAAATTTAATTTAATTCCTGGAAGCAAGGTTACTTGGTCTGGCGACCCTTTCGATGCTAAATTGGATGTAAAAGCAGTCTATCAAGTGGATGCTTCCACCTCGTCTTTAATGGCGCCAATGTATTCAGGAAGCGATCCAGCCGTAAAAGGGAAATTCCGTCAAGTGTTACCATTTTATGTCTTTTTAAATATCGATGGAGAACTTTTAGAGCCTAAAATAGCTTTTAGTTTAGATATGCCAGAGGATGACCAAGGCGCAATTGGAGGACAAGTTTATGGGAGGATTCAACAATTAAATAATCAAGAAGATGAATTAAATAGACAGGTGTTCTCACTCTTGGTTTTAAACAGGTTTTATCCAGATTCAGGAAGTGATGGAAGTGAAGGAGGTGTTGCGTCAATAGCGAGAGACAACTTGAATGATGCTGTTTCCGATCAACTTAATATGTTTAGCGATAAGTTATTAGGAACATCTGGTTTTGAACTTGATTTTGGCCTAAATAGTTTCACCGATTACCAAGGAAACACCCCGCAACAACGAACCCAATTGGATATAGCGGCTCAGAAAAAACTATTCAACGATCGTGTTATTGTTCGAGTAGGAAGCGAAGTTGATATTGAAGGAAGCAGCTCCTCCGGTGAAGAAACTCCAATAATTGGAAATGTAAGCGTGGAATATTTATTAACAGAAAGTGGACGATATAGATTAAAAGGTTTTAGTAGAAATGAATTTGAAAACGTAATCGATGGCCAAACCGTTGTAAGTGGTATTGCCTTAATTTTCACTCAGGAATTTAATAAATATAGCGAACTTTGGAACGCTTTGTTTAAAGCGCAAACCGAAGAAGAGAAAAAATTAAAAGCTGAAAAAGAGGCTGCAAAAAAGTTGGCAAAGGAAAAATTAAAAGAGAAAGAAGAGAGCACTCAAAAAAGCATTGAAGAAAAGAAACAGTAATAAAACCAACAGGATAATTTGAATTTCAATTTAAAACACATCAGTATTTATTTATTCCTAATAGGGAGTTTATACTCATGTAGTATAGCTAAGTATATTCCTGAAAACGAACGTTTATTTACCGGTTCTAAGCTAACTATAGAATCTGATTCTCTTATTAAAAATGAATCTGCTTTAAAAGCAGAGTTAGAATCGGTGATGCATCCAGAGCCAAACTCTACCTTTTTAGGAGCACATTTAGGATTGTATTATTACTATAAAAACCAAAAGGAAAAACCAGGATTTATAAACCGTTGGCTGTATAAACAATTTGGCGAAAAACCTATTTATCAATCCGATGTAGAAGCTTATGAAGTAGAAGACTTATTATTAAACCGACTTGAAAATAGAGGTTTTTTCTATAGTAGTGCTTCTTCCGCCTTTGAAGAAACTGAAAAGAAAGCTTCAGTAAAATACAAGGTAAAAGTACCAGGACCTTATAGAATGACTAGCTATCAATTAGACTCTTTGCCAGCAAGTATTGAAAACAATATGAGAAAAATAGTTTCTGAATCGCCATTTAAGGAGGATATGCGTTTCGATTTAAGTAATATGAAATTAGAACGAATCCGGATAGATAGAGAGTTAAAAAAAAGAGGGTATTATAATTTCAATAACAATTTTTTAATTTTTGAAGCAGATACCAACAGATACACTAATAGAAAATTCGATTTATTTCTGAAATTAAAAAACGAAGTCCCTAAAAAAAGCTTGATTCCTTATGAGATTTCAAAAATCAATATTTACCCTAATTATGAAGTTTCTGATTCTTCACATATAAATTCAACTCGTTACAAAGAGAGGAATTATATTCAGAAAGAAGAGTTTTTCAAACCTAAATATTTAGATCCGTTTATAGTTATAAAAGAAGGGCAATACTATAATCCTGAAGACTCAAGAAACACCGCTAGACGTCTTTCCACTATTGGGTCTTATAAGTATGTAAATATTCAATACAAGGAAATAGATACTATGACATCCGATAGTTTGGGGTATTTAGAAGCTGATATTTTCCTTTCACCACTTAACAAGCGTTCGCTTCGAGCCGAACTTCAATTAGTAACTAAATCTAATAATTTTGCTGGACCTGCTTTAGAGCTAACCATGAGCAACAGGAACCTGTTTGGAGGTGGCGAAATTTTAAATATTAGTCCAAAAATAGGTTACGAAAAACAATTAGGTGGCGATAATAATACGGGTAATAGTAGTTTGGAATTAGGCTTGGCTAACGAACTTATTTTCCCAAGAGTTTTATTCCCTATTAAAATTGATAATAATTTCTTTAAATATTCTATACCTAAAACAAAAATCTCCTTGGGGTTAGATTATTTAAACAGAACCGATTTATACGCGTTACTTTCAGGAACAGCCTTGTTTGGTTATTCATGGGATGCTAACCGGTTTGTAACTCACGAGATTAATCCGCTTTCAATTAATTATACAGAGTTGATTAACACAACCGAAAAATTTGATAAAATTCTTGATGAAGACCCATTTTTAAGGAGAAGTTTTGAGCAACAATTTATTTCAGGTCTTAATTATTCATTTACTTATAATGAAATGGTAGACTCACGAAAGAAACATCAGATTTATTTTAATTTCACTTTTGATATGGCGGGGAATACTATAAGTCTTTTTGCTAAAGATCAAGGTCCCGATAAACCAAAAACAGTATTAGGATTGGAGTATGCGCAATACGCCAAAGCTGATGTCGATTTGCATTATCATTTAAATTTTCCGAAAGAAAAAGTTTTAGCAGCTAGACTTTTTGCAGGATATGGTTTAGCTCACGGAAATTCTAGTGTAATTCCTTTTGTAAAACAGTATTATTCTGGTGGCCCATACAGTGTACGTGCTTTTAATATTCGCTCTTTAGGTCCAGGTACCTATAATGCAGAAATTGATGGAACAAATAGCAGTGATTATTTCGATAAAACAGGAAACATTAGGTTGGAGGCCAACATAGAATATAGATTTCCAATCGTGTCCTTTTTAAAAGGAGCTATTTTTGCCGATGTAGGAAACATTTGGAATTCGGTAGAAAACCCAACTTATAATGGAAAAGATAAGTTTACAAGCAATTTTATAAACGAGTTAGGAATGGGCGCTGGAGTAGGATTAAGAGTAGATATTCAAAGTTTTGTAATTCGTTTTGATTTGGCAGCACCGTTTCATAATCCATCCTTACCAAAAGCAGATCGATATAATTTTGACGTGGATGCTACTGTCTTGAATTTTGCAATAGGATATCCATTTTAAATTCCATAAAACTAAATTCCAACCTAAATACTGCAACTAGAATAATTCTAAAAGGATATTCTTAATTCGTGTATTAGTTAATTGGAATTTAGTTTTTGAAAATTTTTAACAGGGCAACTAAACCCACAGCTTAATTAAATATCGTCGTAATCTACTTTAAGCGTTGGAGTTGTTGGGTGTGCTTGACAGGTTAAAATTAAGCCATCAGCTACTTCACCATCGGTTAAAATATTGTTTTGTCTCATCATAACTTCACCTTCGGTAACTCGGGCTAAACAACTACTGCAAATACCACCTTGACAAGAGTAAGGAGCGTCCAAATCTTCATCTAATACAGCTTCCAAAACAGACTGTTTTTGAGACATTTCAAAAGTAGTTTCTTCATCGTCTAAAACCACGGTAATTTTTGTGTTTCCGCTGGCTACTCCGTCGTTTACGTCTGCCGGTTTAGCCGCTTTAAAAAGTTCATAAAACACATTTTCTTTTGGAATGTTGTGTTCAGTTAACACGTCTTTTACTGTATGAATCATGGCTTCCGGACCGCATAAGTAAAAGGCATCTACTACCACATTTTTATGAGTGTTTTTCATTACAAAATTAACAGTGCTCTTTTCAATTCGGCCAAAAATAGCATCTTCTTCATCTGCTTGACTAAAAACAAATTGAATAGAAAAACGCTCTTTATATTCATGTTTTAGGTCTAAAAGTTCTTGTAAGAACATGGTTTCTTCTAGGTTTTTATTCCCATAAACAAGAATAATTTTGCTATTAACCTCCTCTTCTAAAGCACATTTAATAATGCTTAAAACAGGGGTGATTCCGCTTCCAGCAGCGAAGGCAGCAATGTTTTTTGTTTTTGAATCGTTAGGTGTAAATATAAAACGACCGTTTGGAGGAGCTACTTCTAAAGTGTCTCCAACTTTTAATGTGTTATTTGCAAATGATGAAAAAGTGCCATCTGAAACTTCTTTCACAGCAACTTTTAATTGTCCACTTTTTGGTGAAGAACATATAGAGTAATCTCTTCGGATTTCGTGATTATTAATAGTTGTTTTTAGGGTAATATATTGTCCTGCTTTAAAAGCATAGCTGTCTTTTAAATGTTCAGGAACATCGAAACTTAAAACAACAGATTTATCGGTAACTCTATGAATATCCTTTATTGAAAGTTTATGAAAATGTGACATATTTAAATTTTTCACAAAAATAAGAAATACAGTTATGATTTTAGTTTGATTGTAACAAAATGTAGATTATTATTACTAATTAAAATAAAGGTTATTATTTAATTGAAAATCCAATTTTATAAAGAATCAGGGTTTTTTGTATAAACACTTAATTATTAGTTTGTTTCCTGTGAGATTCAATCCAATGAAATTAGATCCATGAAAATAAAACATTTTATAAATCTAGAATGGAAGCAGTACTTTAGATCGGCTTATTGGCAAAAAAGCATAGCAATAAATATTTTATTGGTTTTTGTGGCTTTGTATTTTGTGGTTTCCTTTTTAATTTTAGGAATTGCTCTATATCCAATTTTAAAAGAACAGTTTCCAGATAAGGATCCTTTAGTAATTGTAAATAGCTATTTGTTTTATTGGTTTTTGACGGATTTGGTTATGCGCTTTTTCTTTCAAAAACTACCGGTTATGAGCGTTAAACCGTTACTGATTTTACCCGTAAAGAGAAGCAAAGTAGTACACTATGTTTTAGGAAAATCTGTTTTATCGTTTTTTAATTTTCTCCCGCTATTTGCTGTTGTTCCTTTTGGAGTGATGCTAGTTATTAATGGATATGCATTGGTTTCAGTAGTATTTTGGGCCCTTGCTATCTTCTTAATTACCTTAATTATTAACTTTTTCAACTTTATTATTGAAAGTTTTGCTTCCGAGAAAGACCTTTCATTTTTACCAATTTTGGCTTTTGCCGGGGGCTTATTAGCTATTAATTATTTCAATTTAATTTCTTTTACAAATTTGGTGTCAATTGCAGTTAATTCTGTTTACGAAAACCCTGTATTTGTAGTTGCTTTCTTCGTAGTTCTAATGGCTTTATACTTTGTGAACTTTAAGATTTTAATTAATAAATTATATTTAGATAGTTCCTTAAAAACCAAAACTCAAGAAGTTAAAGCTTCCAATTTAGAATGGACTAGGAAATTTGGTGATGTGGCAACGTTTATGCAATTAGATTTAAAACTTATTTGGAGAAATAAACGTCCAAGATCTTCTGTTTTTATATTGGTTATAGGTTTGTTGTATGGCTTGTTGTTTTATCCAAATCCAAGTTATCAAGACAAGCCGTGGTTTTTTGCTTTTATAGGCATTTTTGTTACGGGTATTTTTCTAATCAATTTTGGACAATTTATTCCTGCCTGGGATAGTGGTTATTACAAAATGCTAATGAGCCAAAATATTAAATACAAACAGTACTTGCAGTCCAAACATACTTTAATGATCTTAAGCGTTGGTATAATGTTTATTTTAAGTATTCCTTATGTGTATTTCGGTTGGAAAATTTTATTGGCACATACAGCCGCAGCCATATATAATATTGGTGTTAATACCTATGTTATATTACTTGGAGGCTCATATAATCGAAAGAAAATTGATTTAAATCAACGAGCTGCTTTTAACTATCAAGGTACAGGAGCAGTTCAATGGCTAATTGGTATTCCATTAATGATTCTGCCGGTAATTATTTTTGGAGCGTCGTACTACTATCTTAATTTCGAAATTGCTTGTTTAATTTTAAGTGCATTCGGGTTGATAGGTATTGTATTTCATAAAAAGCTCATGGCTTATATTACCGAAAAATATCTGGCTTCAAAATATAAAATGATTCAAGCATTTAATCAGGATAATTAATAAACATTTACATGATTAACGTATCAAACCTTACAAAAAAATACGGAAGTAAATCCGTTTTAAATATTGAAAACCTTAACATTCCTAAAGGTCAAAGTTTTGGTTTAGTAGGAAATAATGGCGCAGGAAAAACAACCTTTTTTAGTCTGTTATTAGACCTTATTAGGCCTAGTTCTGGATTTATAAAAAGCAAGGATATTTTAGTTAATTCTAGTGAAGATTGGAAATCTTACACCGCAGCTTTTATAGATGAAAGTTTCTTAATAGGCTATTTAACACCTGAAGAATATTTTTATTTTATTGGCGAACTTCGAGGACAAAACAAAGCCGATGTAGATGCAGTAGTATCTAAATTTCATGATTTTTTCCATGGCGAAATTTTAAATCAGAAAAAATATTTAAGAGATTTAAGTAAAGGAAACCAGAAAAAAGTTGGAATTGTAGCTGCTTTAATTGGTAATCCTGAAATAATTATTTTAGACGAGCCTTTTGCTAATTTAGATCCAACTACTCAAATCAGACTAAAAAATATTCTTAAAAATCTAGCAGAAACCCAAGGGGTAACCATTTTAATATCCAGTCACGATTTATTGCATGTAACAGATGTTTGCGAACGAATTGTTGTTTTGGAAAAAGGAGAAGTTATTAAGGATTTAGCTACAAGTGCTGCTACTTTAAAAGAATTAGAGAGCCATTTTGCTGGTAACGAAACCCTGATGGACGAGTCCATTTAAAGACTAAGAAAGCCCAAATCACAAACAACTTGCGGACTTTGCCATTCTGCAGAAGTTATATTTGGGATATTTCTTTACAAATAATTCAAAAAGATGCCTTATTTTTACGGCTATACATAATATTTACAGCTAATTTAAGTTAATAGTTTAACCTAATAAAACAAACGTTGCGAACATCTTTTAGAATCATATCATTCCTATTTTGTGCCATACTTTTTATAACGAGTTGTTCTCGAAAAAAGGACACGTTTTTAAGTAGGAATTTCCATGCGCTAGCAGCAAAAGACAACATTTTATATAATGGTTATTTGGCTTTAGAAGAAGGAAAACAAGCTCTTAACGAATCTTACGACGATGATTATTGGGACATTTTACCAATTGAGCGCATGCAGGTTTCAGAAGAAGTGACCCTTCCTGGACAAAGTTCAAACGATCGTTTTATAAGAGCAGAAGAAAAAGCTGTAAAAGCCATTCAAATGCATGGAATGAATATTAATGGCAAAGAGAAAAACCCTCAAATAGATGAAGCCTATTTGCTTTTGGGTAAAGCCAGATACTTCGACCAGCGATTTGTGCCTGCCTTAGAAGCATTTAACTATATCTTATATAAATATCCAGCTAGCGATAAAATTAATCAAGCAAAGATTTGGAGAGAAAAAACCAATCTCAGACTAGAAAATAATGAGATTGCTATAGAAAATCTTAAGCGTTTATTAGATCAAGAAAGTATAGAAGGGCAAGACCTAGCCGATGCTACTTCTACTTTAGCTCAAGCCTATATTAATATTGAAGTACTGGATAGTGCCGTTACACAACTAAATACCGCTAGTTTTAATACTAAAAATAACGACGAACGAGGACGATACCGTTATATACAAGGACAGTTGTATAATAGATTAGGTTATAAAGACAGCGCAAATATTGCTTTTGATCAAGTGATTAAGTTAAACCGAAAAACCCCGCGTATTTATCTAATTGCTGCGGAATTAGAAAAAGTAAATAATTTCGATCATGTAGAAGGAGACAAAACCTTGGTTTTAGAAAAATTAACAAAAATTGAAGAAAACCGAGAAAACAGACCTTTTTTAGATAAAATATATCATCAAATAGCTGATTTCTATGCCAACGAAGAACAAGATTCCTTAGCTATTGCATATTATAATAAGTCCTTAAGAACCAACTCTAGAGATCAAAAATTAAAGGCCACGAACTACGAAATTTTAGGCGATTACTATTTTGATTATTCCGAGTATAAAACTGCTGGCGCCTATTACGATAGTACTATGACTAATATGGTAAACAATTCTAAACCATACAGAATCATTAAAAGAAAACGTGATAATTTAGTTGATGTTATCTACTACGGAGAAATTGCCTATGTTAACGATAGTATTATAAAACTTACGCAATTAACTTCCGATGAAAAGTTAGCGTATTTTACAGATTATACAGAAAAACTTAAAATTAAAGCTGAAGAAGAAGCCGAGAAAGAAGAATTAAGACGAGAGGCCGAAAGTAGAAACCAAGATTTTGCATCTGCTGAACTTAAAGGTAAAGAGTCAAGCATGGCGACTTTAAAGGGAGGGCCAAATACACCTCCAGGTTCTAGTTTTTATTTTTATAATCCTACTACCGTTGCTTATGGTAAAAACGATTTTCAAAAACGATGGGGAGATAGAGCTTTGGAAGATAACTGGAGGTGGTCTTCAAGAAGTAAATCTAATCTAGATATTAGAGCAAAAGACGCAAATGAAGTAATTGCTCGAGATACGGAATTATTCGATCCAGAATTTTACATTTCTAAAATCCCTACCGACCATAAGGAAATTGACAGTATAGCCAAACAAAGAGATTTTGCATACTATCAATTAGGGGTTATTTATAAAGAAAAATTTAAGGAATACAAGCTTTCTAAAACCACCTTTCAGGATTTATTAAAAATGGAGCCAGAGGAAAAGTTGGTTTTACCTTCAAAATACAATCTCTATAAGTTATTTGAACTTATGGGTGAAAATGACGAAGCAAATATTGCTAAAAGTGATATTATAGCCAATTATCCAGATTCCAGATATGCTGCTATTCTGAAAAATCCAGAAACAGCAGCCTTAACAGATGAGAACAGTCCAGAAAACATTTATAAAACCTTATATAGCAAGTTAGAAAACCAAAACTATAGTGAGGTAATTACAGAAGCGGAAGAATATATTACACTATTTGAAGGCGATCCAATGGTTCCAAAGTTCGAGTTGTTAAAAGCTACAGCTATTGGTAGGTTTCAAGGTTTTGAAGCGTATAGTGAAGCTTTAAATTTTGTAGCTTTAAATTATGCAAATTCACCAGAAGGAGTAAAAGCGCAAAACATGATAGATAGTGTCTTGCCAAAATTAGCTAGTAAAGAATTTAAAGAAAACGACACAGATATCAACTTTAAAGTTGTTTATTATTTTAATAATCCTTCAAAAGAGGAATTGGCAACTTTTAAAAAGAAGTTACAAGATGAAATAGAAAAGGTGAATGTGTATACTCTATCTCTTTCTGTTGATAAATATGATGCAACAACAAGCTTTGTTGTTGTTCATGGATTAAAAAGTAAAGAAGGTGCTACTGGATATGCGCTTTCCTTGGAAGAAAGAAAAAAAGATAAAATTAAACAGGATTTTTTCGCAGTATCTTCATCTAATTACAGAATCATTCAAATTCATAAGAATTTCGATGAATACATAAAATTACAATAACCCCAAATAATACAAATTATGTTTTCCGACAATAAAAGAAATAGACAAAACCCTGAACTAGTATCAAGTCAGAATATTATTTCTAGTGGCACTAAAATTACTGGCGATTTAATTAGCGAAGGCGATTTAAGGATTGATGGTACAATCGAAGGAAGTATAAAAACACCGGGAAAAGTTGTTGTTGGTAAATCTGGAGCAGTTATTGGAACGCTAGATGGAACCGATGCACATTTTGAGGGGAAGTTTTCAGGAAAGTTATCTTTGTCAGGAACTCTAACTTTAAAATCTTCTGCTCATGTAGAAGGCGAAGTGATTTTAGGAAAATTAGAAGTGGAGCCAGGAGCAACATTTAATGTAACCTGTGTCATGAAAGGCACTATTAACGAAAACCATTCAAATAGTGGGCAACAAAGAGGAACAAAACAAGGACAGGAGAAAATCTCTTAACACCTATGCTCGTTATTCAAGCATTGCATTTCAAATGTTTGTTATAATTGGAATTGGAGCTTTTATTGGTGTTAAGTTAGATGAGTTTTTTCCAAATAAACACAGCCTTTACACTATTATTTTTTCGTTGGTGTTTGTAATTTTTTCCATTTTTTTTGTAATAAGACGTATTATTGCAATCTCAAAAGAAGATAATTAAATGAATCCAGTTTTTATTTCTAGACAACTTTCGTTTTTAGCCCAAAATGTAGCAATTACACTTGTCCTACTAGGTTTGCATAGCTACCTACTATCACATTTTGGTACTATGACCTATATGATTCCTATATGGCAAGTTTATGTGTTTCACTTTGCTGTAACTACGTTGGTTTATTCTGTAATAAATTATCAATACTCTAGAGGAAAAACGGAAATTTTCACCTTATTTATGGGGTTTACACTCTTAAAAATGATCTTGGCTATTGTTTTTTTATTACCTGTAATCCTATCAGAAATGGAGAAAAAGCAACCTGATGTATTCAACTTTTTCATCCCTTATTTTTTATACTTGTTTTTTGAAGTGTATTCTGTAACTAGTTTTCTTCAAAAAAAACCTTAAAAGCCATTAATTATCAATACTTTAAATAATCATAAAAAAAGTGTTTGTCAATTAATATAATGTACGTACATTTGCACGGAATTTAAAGCAAGGTATTTTCAATCAAGATAAAATGACATTAAACACCTTTAAAAGCGTATTTTTTTCTGCCTTATTTTTAGCAATTTCATTTGTTGGATACGGGCAAGAAACTACAGAGGAAGAGAACAGTGAAAAGTTCAATGCCAAAGAAATGATCATGCATCACGTAAAAGATGCGCATGAGCATCATTTATTTGATTGGAATGGGAAACCCGTTACTATTGCATTACCTATAATTCTTTGGACAGATCAAGGTTTAGTAACCTTCATGTCTAGTGAGTTTCAACATGATGATTCTGGAACACAAATCGTGGAAAAGGATGGGTTAAGATTTGTGAAGTTTCACGAGAAAATCTATCAACTAGATGCGGGTTCGGAAGTTGTGGCTTTCGATGAAGAGCATCATCCAACAAACGCTAGCTTACCTTTAGATTTCTCTATAACACGAAATGTGTTTATGATGTGGGTTTCAGTAATTGTTTTGTTGCTTATTTTTATTTCATCAGCTAGAGTTTATAAAAAATCATCCGATAGAATTCCAACTGGAATTGCAGGATTTATTGAGCCGTTAGTTATTTTTGTACGCGACGATATTGCAAGACCAATGATTGGTGATGATAAATACAAGAAGTTCATGCCATATTTATTAACGGTATTCTTCTTTATATGGATAAATAATATTTTTGGTTTAATACCATTTTTAAATGGAGCTAACGTAAGTGGAAATATTGCCTTTACGGTGTCATTAGCTGCATTTACTTTTATAATTACCACAATAAGTGGAAACAAGGATTATTGGAAGCATATTTTATGGATGCCTGGAGTGCCAGTTCCTATGAAAATATTCTTAATGCCTATAGAAATTGTAGGGATGTTTGTTAAGCCAATATCGTTAACCATTCGTTTATTCGCAAACATTACGGCAGGACACATTATTATATTATCATTATTGTCCTTGATCTTTATTTTTGAGAGTGTTGTTATTGCACCAGTGTCAGTAGGATTCTCATTATTCATTTTAATAATAGAAATTGTAGTTACTGCAATTCAAGCGTATATATTTACAGTGTTGTCAGCCCTATATATTGGAACGGCAACCGCAGAAGACAATCATTAATTAATTTAAATTTTATATTATGACTATTACAGGAATTGCAGCAATCGGAGCTGGTATCGCAGTAATTGGAGCTGGAATGGGAATTGGAAAAATCGGTGAGTCAGCTATGAACGCTATGGCTCGTCAACCGGAAATCCAAGGAAAACTTCAAACTTCAGCGCTTATTTTAGCAGCTTTCGTAGAGGCAGTAGCACTTTTTGGTGTTGTTGCATCGTTAATCGTTTAATTAGGATTATTAAATACAGAGGTAACGGTTGGTTACCTCTGTATTTTAAATTTTGTAAACCTTAAGGAAGTTCCTTAAAAGTTATACATAAAACTAAAATTTAAATTGAGCTTAGTCTCATAAAAGCATACCCATCTTGTGGGAATAAAAACTAAAAAAAATTAAGAAATGGATTTAATTACACCGGGTTTAGGATTAGTTTTTTGGACAGTAATTACATTTTTGTTTTTGCTTATCGTCTTGAAAAAGTTTGCATGGAAGCCAATTCTTGGAGCTGTTAGCGAAAGAGAAGACGGAATTAAAACAGCATTGGCATCTGCTGAAAATGCACGTAGAGAAATGGAAAATCTTCATGCAGATAACGAGCGTATTTTAAAAGAAGCAAGAGCAGAACGTGAAGCTTTACTTAAAGAAGCACGTGACATTAAAGCGAAATTAATTGATGATGCTAAAACTGAAGCAGAAAGTCAAGCTAATAAAATAATTGAGCAAGCTCAAGCAGCTATTGAGAATGAAAAGAAAGCAGCCATGGCTGAACTTAGAAATCATGTAGCTGATTTATCAATTGAGATAGCAGAGAAAGTAGTACGTGCAGAATTATCTAGCAAAGACAAGCAACTAGAATTAGTTGAGTCTATGTTAGTAGAAGCAAAATTGAACTAATTATTAATTATAAAACAAGTCTTTTTAAGCGAGTAAAATTGCAATCGAAAAGATTTATAATAAGCTATGGCAGGAGCAAGAGCAGCAATACGTTACGCAAAAGCAGTTTTAAGTTTAGCATCTGATAGAAATACAGCTGAGGTTGTAAATACTGATATGAAGCTAATGGCTAAAACTATTGCAGAAAGCAATGACTTAAACAATATGCTTCAAAATCCTGTAGTGAGTTCTTCAGTTAAAAAATCTATTTTATTAGAGGTCTTTAAAGATGCTAATGAAATGACAAGAAATTTAATTGACACACTAATCACGAATAAAAGATTAACACTATTAGAGCAAGTTGCTGTACAGTATAACCTTTTATATGATAAATTAACAGGAACTCAAATAGCTCAAGTTACTACAGCTGTACCTTTAACTGACGAATTAAGAGCGAAGGTGTTGGCTAAAGTTAAAGAGCTTACAGGAAAAGATGTTGAAATTAAAAGCAATGTAGACGAAAGCATTTTAGGAGGCTTTATTTTACGTGTTGGAGATATTCAATACAACGCAAGTATTGCGAATAAATTAAATAAGTTAAAAAGAGAATTTACATTAAACTAAGATATTTTATCTAAATATATAATAAGATGGCAGAAGTAAAACCAGCTGAAATATCAGCAATCTTAAAACAACAACTTTCAGGTTTTGAAGCAGGAGCTTCATTAGACGAAGTTGGAACAGTATTAACTGTAGGTGATGGTATTGTACGTGCTTACGGATTGGCCAATGCACAATATGGTGAGTTGGTAGAATTTGAAGGAGGCTTAGAAGGTATTGTACTGAATCTTGAGGAAGATAATGTTGGTATTGTATTATTAGGAACTTCAGTAGGAGTAAGAGAAGGATCAACTGTAAAGCGTACTGAACGTATCGCATCTATTAAAGTAGGTGAAGGAATCGTTGGGCGTGTTGTTGATACTTTAGGAAATCCTATCGATGGTAAAGGACCTATTTCTGGTGAAACTTACGAAATGCCTTTAGAGCGTAAAGCTCCTGGGGTTGTCTTCAGAGAGCCAGTAACTGAGCCATTACAAACAGGTATTAAAGCTATTGATGCGATGATTCCAGTTGGTAGAGGGCAACGTGAGTTGGTAATTGGAGATAGACAAACAGGAAAAACAGCTGTTTGTATTGATGCCATTTTAAATCAAAAAGAATTTTACGATGCAGGAAATCCTGTATACTGTATATATGTAGCTGTTGGACAAAAAGCCTCAACAGTAGCATTAATTGCTAAAACTTTAGAAGAAAGAGGAGCTTTAGCTTATACTACAATAGTAGCTGCGAATGCATCAGATCCTGCTGCAATGCAAGTATACGCACCTTTTACAGGAGCATCTATTGGAGAGTATTTTAGAGATACTGGTAGACCAGCTTTAATTGTATTTGATGATTTATCAAAACAAGCAGTAGCTTACCGTGAGGTATCTTTATTATTACGTCGTCCACCAGGACGTGAGGCGTATCCTGGAGACGTTTTCTACTTACACTCTAGATTATTAGAGCGTTCTGCAAAAATTATCAATAACGATGAGATTGCTAGAGAAATGAACGACCTACCAGATTCATTAAAACCAATGGTAAAAGGTGGTGGTTCTTTAACAGCTTTACCAATTATTGAAACGCAAGCAGGTGACGTATCAGCATATATTCCAACTAACGTAATTTCTATTACAGACGGACAAATCTTCTTAGATGGAGATTTATTTAACTCTGGTGTACGTCCAGCAATTAACGTAGGTATTTCGGTATCACGTGTTGGTGGTAACGCACAGATTAAATCAATGAAGAAAGTATCTGGTACTTTAAAACTAGATCAAGCTCAATACCGTGAATTAGAAGCATTCGCGAAATTTGGATCAGATTTAGATGCGGTTACTTTAAACGTAATTGAAAAAGGAAAACGTAACGTTGAAATTTTAAAACAAGCACAAAACGATCCATTTAAAGTGGAAGACCAAGTAGCAATTATCTACGCAGGTTCTAAAAACTTATTGAGAGATGTGCCAGTTACAAAAGTAAAAGAGTTTGAAAGAGATTTTATCGATTTCTTAAATGCAAAACATAGCGATGTATTAGCTAGTTTAAAAGCTGGTAAATTAACTGATGAGATTACAGATACACTTGCAGCTGTAGCTAAAGATTTATCAGGGAAATACAAAGCTTAATAATTTCAGAGTTTAGAGTTATAAGAGCTTTTGCTCTTATAACTCCAAATTCAAAATATAAAATTAATGTCACTCGGAGATAGTTCAAAGAGTCTTTATAAAGTAAAGAATGGCTAATTTAAAAGAAATACGTAACAGAATATCATCAGTATCTTCAACGATGCAGATTACTAGTGCCATGAAAATGGTATCTGCTGCAAAATTAAAGAAGGCACAAGATGCTATTACTGCCATGCGTCCTTATGCAGATAAGTTAACAGAGCTTTTACAAAGTTTAAGTGCTACCTTAGATGCAGAAACTGGAAGCAAATTTTCAGAGCAAAGAGAAGTAAAAAACGTACTTATTGTAGCTATTACTTCTAATAGAGGTCTTTGTGGAGCGTTTAACTCTAACATTATTAAAGAAGTAAGCAAACTAACTAAAGAAACTTATGCTAATCAAGAAGTTTCTTATTTAGCTGTTGGTAAAAAAGCTTACGATGCTTTTAAAAAGACTAATAGAGTAATTGCTAATGAAAGTGATGTTTTTGATAATTTAACTTTCGAAAATGTTGCTGAAATAGCGCAATCCCTTATGGATAAATTTGTTGCTAAAGAATACGATAAGATTGTTATTGTATACAACAAGTTTAAAAATGCGGCTACTCAAGAAGTTATGACTGAACAATTTTTACCAATTGTTCCTATTGAAAAGGATGAGGAAGTAAGCTTAGATTACATTTTTGAACCTTCAAAAGTTGAAATCGTTGAACAATTAATTCCTAAGTCTTTAAAAACTCAATTGTACAAAGGAATTAGAGATTCATTTGCTTCAGAACACGGCGCACGTATGACAGCTATGCATAAAGCAACAGATAACGCTACAGAGTTAAGAGATCAGTTAAAATTAACTTACAACAAAGCTCGTCAAGCGGCTATTACCAATGAAATTTTAGAGATAGTTGGTGGTGCAGAAGCGCTTAACAATTAGTTGAAGCTTTAACCAAATAAATTCAAACCTTAAGCTAATCCGAAGGGTTTAAAAATAACAAAAACCTCACCTATAAAGTGAGGTTTTTTTGTACGCTTTTTTATTTAATTACTTTATCCGAGTATATATTAAAATGGCTCCTATGTAATTCGTTGTGTAACGTTGTATAAAACTGTATATTTAGCAGACCAAAACCTAACTTTTGAGCACCTTAAAATCTCTCTTTAAACAAACTTTTATTTATGGTTTAGCCACTGTGCTACCACGAATGTTAAGTTTTTTATTAGTGCGTTTGCATACGGATGAAAGCGTCCTAAAATCGGTTGCAGATTATGGCGATGTGTCTTTAATCTACTCTTATTTTGTTTTGTTCAACGTAATTTTGGCCTACGGTATGGAAACAGCTTTTTTTAGGTTTTTCCATAAAGAAGATGATAAATCTACCGTAATCGGGACCTCTTCAATTTCTTTAATTGCCACTTCAATTCTGTTTTTTGTTTTCGCTTTGGTTTTCCAAAATCAGATTGCTAGTTTCATTGATATCAAAGCCGAATATATCAATTTAGTTATTTGGATTTTATTGTTGGATGCCTTGGTAATTATTCCTTTTGCCTGGTTAAGAGCTAATGCTCAACCTGTAAAATATGCCATCATTAAAATTCTTAATGTGGCCATTAACTTGAGTTTAAATTTGTTTTTACTGTTATGGTTAAAGGATTTATCAACAGAATCTTCAATGTTGGCTTCAGTTTATAAGCCCAATTTTGAAATTAACTATATTTTCATAGCTAATTTAGTAGCTAGTGGAGTCACTTTATTATTAATGTCTCCTTTCTACTTCAAAATTAAATACACCTTTAATGCGAACCTTTGGAAACAGATGATGCGCTATGCTTTTCCTGTATTAATTGCTGGAGTTGCATTTTCCGTTAACGAAACTTTCGATAGAATTCTACTTGATAAACTTTTGCCTGAAAACATCGCAAAAACCGAGATAGGAATGTATTCTGCTTGTTATAAATTAGGAATGTTTATGACGCTTTTCGTTACAGCTTTTAAGCTAGGGGTAGAGCCTTTCTTTTTCAGTCATGCCAATACGGAAAACCCCAAAAAGAACTATGCTAGAATTCTTGAATACTTCGTTATTTTTGGATGTGTTATCCTTTTAGGAGTTGTAGTTTTTGCAGATATTTTAAAACTGATACTTATTGGTGATGAAGCCTATTGGCAAGCTATGGTAATTGTTCCAATTATTTTATTGGCAAATTTATGTTTGGGTATTTATCACAATTTATCGGTTTGGTACAAGGTAACCGATAGAACTAAGTTCGGTGCTTATATTTCCGTGTTTGGAGCACTACTAACTTTAGCGCTTAACTTTTGGCTTATTCCCATTATAAGCTATGTAGGATCAGCCATTGCTACCTTATCTGCTTATGCATGTATGATGTTGGTGTCTTATTATTACGGTAGGAAATATTATCCAATTCCTTATAATCTTAAAAAGATATCGTTGTATTTAATGCTATCAATCGGACTTTCAGGAATAACTTTCTACGGATTTAGAGGAAATTATATGGTTGGAATTTCAGCTTTAATTGTATTTTTAGCTTTGGTGTTTCAATTTGAAAAAAACGATTTGAAAAAACTTTTAAAAAAATCTTAGATTAAAAGACAGCCCAAGTTACACAAGCTTGAGAGGTTTTAAAAACATAAATTTCAATGAAAATTAAAATAATCAATAAATCTGGTCATGCATTACCAAACTATGAAACGATAGCGTCAGCAGGCATGGATTTAAGAGCAAATTTATCTGAATCGATAACACTTAAGCCTTTGGAAAGAACTATTGTTAAAACAGGCTTATTTATTGAATTACCAATAGGTTTTGAAGCGCAAGTACGACCAAGAAGTGGTTTAGCTGCTAAAAAAGGTGTTACAGTTTTAAATTCACCGGGAACCATTGATGCCGATTATAGAGGAGAGATTGGTGTGATTCTTGTTAATCTTTCAAATGAAAACTTCACCATAGAAAATGGTGAGCGCGTAGCGCAATTGGTTATTGCAAAACACGAGCGTGCAGAATGGATAGAAGTTGAAGAACTATCTGAAACCTCAAGAGGTGAAGGTGGATTTGGATCTACTGGAGTGAAATAATTAAAAATGTTAGGCAGAGGATCGTGTAAACCAATATAAAATAATAATCAATCATATTTCCACTTAGGTGGAAACCAAAATAAATTTATCGATGAAAATAATTGTACCAATGGCTGGACGTGGATCACGTTTAAGACCACATAGTTTAACAGTTCCAAAACCTTTAATTCCAGTAGCTGGACAACCTATTGTACATAGGTTGGTAAAGGATATCGTAAAAGTATTAAATCAACCAATAGAAGAAATAGCCTTCGTTCTTGGCGATCCAGCATGGTTTGGACAGGAAGTAGTTTCAAGTTTAGAAGACTTAGCTAAAAGTTTAAATGCAAAAGCCACTATTTATCGCCAAGATCAGCCTTTAGGCACAGGTCATGCTATTATGTGCGCAAAGGATTCTCTTTCTGGCCCAGCTGTAATTGCTTATGCCGATACTTTAATTCGAGCAGACTTTAACTTAGATTCCGAGGCAGATGCGGTTATTTGGGTGAAACAAGTGGAAAAACCTGAAGCTTTTGGAGTAGTTAAATTAAATAGCAACAACGAAATAGTAGAGCTAGTTGAAAAACCAGAAACTTTTGTAAGTGATTTGGCTGTTATTGGAATATATTATTTCAAGGATGTAGCTGTTTTAAAGGAAGAATTGCAACACGTTTTAGATAATAACATCATAAATGGTGGCGAATATCAAATTAACGACGGAATTAAAGGAATGATGGCAAAAGGGAAGGTTTTTAAAACTGGACAAGTTGACGAGTGGATGGATTGTGGAAACAAACCTGTAACCATAGAAACTAACACTAGAATGCTAGGTTTCTTACAGTCTGATGGTGACGAGCAACTTATTGCTTCATGTGTAACAAACAATAATTCTACGATTATTGAACCGTGTTTTATTGGTAAAAATGTAGTGTTAAACAATGCCATAGTTGGTCCGCATGTTTCAATAGGAAATAATTGTACAATAGAGGCTTCAACCGTTAAAAATAGTTTAATACAAAACCATACGACTATTAAAAACGCTAATTTAGACGAAGCAATGATTGGAAACCACGTAAATTATGATGGTAATTTCACAAAAGTTAGCATTGGAGATTATTCTGTGTTAGAGTAAACTTGAAGTTGTTAGCCTAAAGACCCGTAACGAGGATATTCATTTACTAAAGTTTTCATAGGTTTAGTGCTATGTAAAACAATACATTTAATTATATGATTCATAAAATCTACATCTTAATTGTTTTCTTCGGAATGATTTTCATTCCAAGGATGACTTATGCCCAGGTAGATTTTAATAAAACGCCAGACGACGATTTAGGTGATGTTGAAGATAAAAAACAAGAGTTGTTTTTTGAGGCCTTAAAGCAAAAGGGGATTGAAAATTACGATCGGGCAGTTATTGCACTTTTGAAATGTATTGATATTGATAAAAACGAATCCGTTTTTTATTACGAATTAGGTAAAAACTACTTCAAGTTAAAAAACTTTGGTGCTGCAGAAGAGGCCTTAAATAAAGCCGTAAAATTACAACCTGATAACGAGTGGTATTTAGATGAACTTTATAGTATTTACAAGGAGCAAAACGATTTAACTAAAGCCATAAAAACAGTTAAACAGCTTGTTCAATATCATCCCGATTATAAAGAAGATTTGGCCATGTTGTACTTTAAATCCAAAAAATACAACGATGCGCTTAAAGTGTTGGACGAATTGGATAATGAGCAAGGAATTACGCCAACAAGAGACTTGATGCGAAATCAGATTTATTCAGCTACCGGTAGAAAAAAAGACCAAATTGAAAATCTAGAAACCCGTGTAGATAATAATCCAGACGAAGAATCAAATTATCTATCCTTAATCTACAGGTACAGCGAAAATAACAATAAGGAAAAGGCATTTGAAACGGCAAAAAAGCTTTTAGAAAATAAACCTAATTCTCAATTAGTTCATCTAGCACTTTATAAGTTTTATTTGGAAGAAAACAATACAGAACAAGCCTTAGTATCTATGAAAATTGTAATTAAAAGTCCGCAAATAAATCCAGATGCTAAAATGATGGTTTTATCAGATTTTGTGAAATTTGTTGGAGAAAACCCAGAATACGAACAAGATTTAGTAGAAGCAACTAGCTTTGCGTTAGACGATACCAACGATAAAAGTTATATAGAATTAGCACAATACTATTTAACAAAAGGAGATAAAACAAAAGCTTTGGAATATTACAATGAAGCTTTAAAAATAGATTCAGAAAATTATTCGGTATTAAAAAACGTCTTATTGTTGGAAATTGATTTGGAGCATTTTGAAGCAGCAGTAACTAAAAGTGAAAACGCATTATTAAAATACCCATCTCAGCCCTTATTATACCTTCTAAATGGTGTGGCTAAAAATAAATTAGGCAAGTATAAACAAGCAATAGAAGCATTGGAAACAGGTCTTGATTATGTTATTGACGATACCAAAATGGAAGGAGATTTTTACAAACAACTTAGTCTTTCCCATAACGCATTAAACAATACAAGCAAAGCCAAATTGTTTAGTGAAAAAGCAAAACAATTAGAATCTACAAATTAATGAATCCAGTGAATAATATAAAGCCTCTTGTTTTAGGATTTGCAATTATGCTTTTTACAGCGTGTAAGTCAACCAAAGTAATTTCGGATGGAACGGCAAATTTAAGTCTATCCACAAAAGAAGTTGTCAAAGAAAACTCTAAAACCAATCCCGATTTTAAAACGCTACAGGCTAAGGTTAAAATTGGATATTCTCAAGGAAACGATTCCCAATCGCATACAGTTTCTTTTAGAATGTTGAAGGATCAAATTATATGGTTAAGCTCTTCGTTTAACATAGTTAGAGTAAAAATAACCCCAGAAAAAGTAAGTTATTATAACAAACTAGATAACACGTATTTTGATGGAGATTTTCAGTTTTTAAGTGATATTCTTGGAACCGACTTAGACTTTGAAAAGGTTCAAAATTTGTTTCTTGGAAACCCGTTATACGAACTAAATAGAACAGACTATAGCATGTCTGTTAGTAATGAAAAGTACCTATTTCAGCCTAAGGAACAAATGGCCCTTTTTGAGTTATTTTATTTAATTAGCCCAATTCATTTTAAACTGGATTCTCAACAACTAGCACAGTCTTTAGAGAAGCGTTTCCTTCAAATTGATTATCTAAAATATCAAGAAGTAGATAAAGAAATTATACCAGAAAACATCAAAATAATTGTATTGGAAACCGATAAAGAAACTGTTATAGAAATGGAATTCAAATCTGTATCTTTGAACCAAGATTTACGATATCCTTTTAGTATTCCTTCAGGATTCGAAGAAATAGTCTTAAAATAATGAGACAGAATAACACTTTTAAATACATCTTTATACTGGTTTTTATTTTAACCAGTACGCTCGGGTTTTCTCAAAGTAAAAAACAACAAGAGTTAGAACAGCGTCGTCAAGAACTTGCAAGAGAAATCAAGCAAATTAACGATTTGTTATTCAAAAATAAATCTGAAAAGAAATCTCAAACCTCCCTTATTGAAGATTTAAGCTACAAGGTAAGTGTGCGTCGAAATTTGATAAAGGTTACCAACCAACAAGCTAATTTACTTACAAGAGAAATAAACACCAATCAGAATAAAATTACTGATTTAAGGAACGAGTTAAAAATATTGAAGGACAATTATGCAAAAATGATTGTTACTTCTTATAAAAGTAAAAGTGAACAAAGCAGAATTATGTTCCTGTTATCTTCAAGCAACTTTCAGCAAGCATATAAACGTGTGCAGTACATCAACCAATATGCAGAATACCAAAAAGAACAGGGGGAATCTATTAAGGTTAAAACCGCCGAATTACAAGAAACAAATAAAGCCTTATTAAAACAAAAAGCCGATAAACAAAAGCTTATTGACGAAAACAGGATAGCAAAAAGAGAGCTTGAAAGCGAATTGAAACAACAGGAAAGCCTAATGGCGTCCATTAATAAAAACCTAAATAATTATACAGCTCAAATAAGGCAAAAGCAGAATGAGGCAAATAAAATTGATCGAGAAATTGAAAAAATTATTCGAGAAGCAATAGCCAGTTCTAATAAAAGTGCTGGAAAAACAACTACAGCATCTAGTGGTTTTGCTCTAACCCCAGAAGACAAAATATTGGCTGGAAATTTTGTTTCCAGCAAAGGAAAACTTCCTTGGCCAGTAGAAAAAGGTGTGGTCCAACTTCGATATGGAAAACAACCACATCCAGTTGTAAAAACGGTTATGATACAAAGTAATGGGGTAAGAATAGCCACAGAAGAAGGCGCTCCAATACGTACAGTTTTTAACGGAAAAGTACTAGCTGTGCAAGCCATAAAACATGGAAACCTATCGGTATTAATACAACATGGTAACTATGTAACAGTTTATAAAAACCTATCGAAAGTGTATGTTAAAAAGGGCGATAATGTCACTACCAAACAAGAAATTGGACAAGTATTTACAAACCCCTCCAACAAAGAAACCATTTTAAACTTTAGTATTTTTAAAGAAAGCACCACTCAAAATCCAGCTGATTGGATTTACAAGATGTAACAAGCAACGCTTGTCATCCCGAACTTGTGTCAGAATCTTATAAGGAAATGTGTTATGTTATTGACTTCGTCGAAACTTCGATTTCCAAACGAAGTGAAGAATCTTATTATTTATTATCTATAAATTCCATAGAAACCCAAAGATTTACGGAAAAACCGTAACACGAACTGTGTATTTCATCGAAAAGTAGGAAAAATACGTAGTACC
The DNA here is from genome assembly GCF_035306605.1 of Xanthomarina sp. Lineage (NCBI taxonomy): Bacteria > Pseudomonadati > Bacteroidota > Flavobacteriia > Flavobacteriales > Flavobacteriaceae > Xanthomarina > Xanthomarina sp. Next base: position 166,110 of record NZ_DATGNR010000035.1, read on the forward strand.
ACGTACAAGATATTTTAAATAAAACTTTTAGGTTTATGGAATATTAACTTAAAAATTATTTATTATGACCCCAATTCCAAATTCCAAAAGCTAAGGCACTTTTTATCTAAAATTTTAATCTTAGTTTTATTGTTTGGTGTACATAGTTGTCAGAAAGAAGACGATTCCTTTATAAAACAGGAACGCACCCCGAAAACTTCAAAAACCAAGTATAGTATTACCAAAATAGATTATCAGGCAGTGCAACAAAACAACCGTTTGGTAAATTCCATAACTAAAATTAAGGAACAAACAGGTACAAAAGGCTCAAGCTCACAAAACAGATTGGTACATTCCAGTGCTTATGATTTTTATATAGATACAGATGTTGCCACCTATATGGAAAACGCCAATGGTAGTTACCACTCTTATACCTTTCCGGTAATAAGGGACAACCCAACCGTAGCCTTGGAAAACATCTTGTTTTCTTTACAAGCCGATGGCACCTACAAAATGTCCTTGGTGTCCTATAACCTATCAGAAAGTAAAAAAGAGGCTTTGTTAAATGGACAATTTGTAGACTTAACAAATAAAGCAAGTATAGAAACCATAGATAGCCAGGCTTTCATAGACGAAACTCTAGCAAGTATGGATCAAGGAAACTGCACATCATTAATTATAACTTATTGTTCACACAATAACCATCTAGAAGGGTACGATAATGGATCGCCTTGTCCAGGATACGAAATAATGTTCGCAAGTGTTTGTTCTGGAGGGAGTAACACAGATCCAGATAACCTAGACAATAGTGATGTCCCAGGTGGTGAGAATAATCCAGGAGGTGGCGTGCCAAATGATACAAACAACAATACTAACGATGCTACTTCACCAACATATAATATTCCATATGAGCAAAACTTAATAGAATGTTTGGGCTTGAACTCTGTAGAAAATGCTAATTTGGTTGTAAGTAATTGGATAAATAATCCAGATAATTTTTTTCGAATGAGGGATGTTAGTAGTTATGTGGATAGTAACAATTGCAGCACAGAAGCCCAAAGTTTTGCCATGGAGGCTATTGAAGCGATATTGGAAGGCGGAGAAGCAGATTTTCCAAATAGAGTTATATTAGATTCTACGTTTGTGAATAATGTACAGTTAAAATGTGTATATGATAAACTTACTGCTGATAACAATACATTATTTAAAAATACAGTAGGAGCTTTTGTTAATGATCCAAATTTTAATTTAACATTT
>NZ_DATGNR010000036.1:0-3818 GCF_035306605.1 Xanthomarina sp.
CATAACGAGCTGAAGGAGATGTAATTACCTCAACTCTGTCTATGGCATCGGCAGGCAGCTGTCTCAACGCATCGGTTGAACCAAATCCAGCAATAGCAGATGGTTTACCGTTGATTAAGATTTTCACATTCTCATTACCTCGAAGTGCAATAGCACCATCAACATCTACGGTTACAGAAGGAACATTGCTAAGTGCATCACTAACTGTTGCTCCTCCAGAGGTTAAATCTTTACCTATATTATATATCTTTTTATCTAATCGAATTTGAACTTCAGTAGTTTCAGCACGAATTACAACCTCATCTAAACCAGCAGCGTCCAAATCTAGTGTAATTGTGGGTAGGGTTGTGTTTTTGTTTAAGTTCTGATTTTTTAGTGTTTGAGTTTTATAAGAAATAAACTCAAATTTCACGGTGTAAACTCCTGCAGGAACGTCTATACTATAATGTCCATCTGGATTTGTAATACCACCTGTTACAATTTCTCCTTTGGAGTTTGTGAAAGATACTGTAGCATATTCAAGAGGAAAATTAGTTCCTTCTTCCATTACAGTTCCTTTAATTGTAACTTGTTTTTGCTGTTGTTGTGCAGATAAACCTAATGCGAATAAAATTAGGAGGGACGAAAAAATAAATCTCATATATAGTTTTATAAGGTTTGACTAAACAACCTCTAATAGGTTTAATAGAGGATTGTCAAATTTTTGTTAAAATAAAATATTGAAGTATTGTATTTGCTGTATGTAGATGAAGAGTAATGATTTATAGAATCTCTAAAACATTCTCAGGGGGTCTGCCAATTGCTGCATGCTGACCTTTTACTGCTATTGGACGCTCAATTAACTTAGGGTAAGCTACCATAGCTTCAATGATTTCTTCGTTTGTGAGTGTCTTTCCTTTGAAATTCTCCTTCCAATCTTTTTCATTAGTGCGAACTAACTCTATAGGCTCAATATCAATTAATTGAATCAATTTGGTTAACTCTTCTTTGGTTAGTGGAGTTTCGAGATATTTGATTATTTCAATAGATTCTCCTTTTTCTTCTAGTAATTGCAAGGCTTCTCTAGACTTGCTGCAACGTGGGTTATGATACAAAGTAGTCATGATTGTTTTTTTGTTGTTAAATAGTATGCTAAGATTCTAACTTGTCGATTTCCATCGTATAATCAAACTGTAAATCTTCGTGCATAGTACTTACTTTTCTTTTTATATAGCTAATTTGCCTTTGATATAAATTAGTTAACGTCTTATCTCGCTTTATAGAAGGAGTTAAGTGTTTTAATTTTTCGCAAAAATAGATTAAAAGTTCTATTTCGGTTTCTTTATTTTGAGAATAGCGGATAAATTTTTTAGTCTCACGTAAAATCTTTCTAACACTCTTTTTTATATAGTAGTAAGTCTTTGTGTTGATTTCTTCAAAGCTATCGTCAATTAGAGATTTTATACTTTCTATATAAGCTTCTTCGTTTGACGATTCGAACAAGAGGTAGGTGAGGAGTTCCTTGTTTTCTTTTTTGAATTTTGAAAGCCGAAGACACAACTCTAACAACTCTTGAGTTGAACGATGGTTTAACTCAGTTTTTATTTCTTTTAAACTTGCAGCCTTCATTTTGAACTTTCCTGCAAAGATACTAGGGTTTTCGTCAAGTCAAAATTGCACGAAAGCTTAATTGCTTTTTATTAGTGATTGTATAGAATATAACGTGATTCTGTTTGGCTATGGTATATTTTATATAGCAATAACACTACAGTAAACTGCTGTTAATTATGAAATCATAAACTTTTTAAACTAAAAAAGCATGTAATACATTTAAATTAGTTAAATTTATGTGAAAATTTCTTAAGTCTAATTCCTAAATATAGATTCCATACTACATTGGAAGGCAACTTGTATAGTGCTCGCTATTGTTTTTGGTGTGATAGGGTTTATAGGTATTGGTGAAGGTGGCCTTGAACCTGCCAAATACATTGCAGGTATGTTTGTACTGTTGCTGTTAGTGCTTTGGACTATGGATTTGTTAGTAAAGAGAAGAAAATAAAGTGTTTAAAATAAAAAAATGGAGTTTGCTTAATTTAAACAAACTCCATTTTTTAACTGCTTATTATAAGCTTAAACAGTTATAGTCCTTCTTCTTTTTCTTTTTGCCCAGTCATCATTAAATATGCTTTTAAAAAGGCGTCTATATCTCCGTCTAAAACGTCATCAGTGTTTCCTGTTTCATGACCCGTTCGAACATCTTTAACTAAATGATATGGGTGTAAAACATAGTTTCTAATTTGAGACCCCCATTCAATAGACATTTTATTGTCTTCAATTTCAGCTCGTTGCGCCATTTTTTTGCGTAGTTCAATCTCATATAGTTGAGATTTAAGCATTTGCATTGCTTTTTCACGATTGTCTAACTGACTTCTCGTCTCACTATTGTGAATTACAATTCCCGATGGATGGTGAGTAAGGATTGCTTTTGTTTCAACCTTGTTTACGTTCTGTCCACCAGCTCCACCACTTCTTGCAAAATCCCACGAAATATCAGCAGGGTTAATCTCAATTTCAATAGTGTCGTCAACTAATGGGTAGACATAAACACTAACAAAACTTGTATGTCGTTTGGCATTACTGTCGAATGGAGATATTCTAACTAATCTGTGAACTCCGTTTTCACCTTTAAGCCAGCCAAAAGCAAATTCACCTTCAATTTCCAGTGTAACAGTTTTAACCCCTGCAACATCTCCTGCTTGATAGTTGAGTTCTTTAACCTTATAGCCGTGTTTTTCTGCCCACATCAAATACATACGCATTAGTATCTTAGCCCAATCACAGCTTTCAGTCCCACCAGCGCCTGCGGTAATTTGAAGAATAGCACTCATGTCGTCACCATCTTCATCCAACATGTTTTTAAACTCTAATGCCTCTATAGCATCTAAAGCCTTTTTAGTAGTAACTTCAACTTGTTTTTCAGTTCCTTCACCATCATTTAAAAACTCGAGTAGAATTTCTGCCTCATCGGTTAAAGCAACTGCGTTTTCATAGTCGGAAACCCATTTCTTTTTGTTTCGGAGTTCCTGCATAAAAGCTTCGGCTTTTTGTGAGTCATTCCAAAAATCAGGATCAAAGGTTTTTTCTTCGTCGTTGGTAATTTCTATTTGCTTTCCAGCAATGTCAAAGATAGCGCCTCAAAGCATCTAACCGCACTTTAAGGTCTTTAATTAGGTCTGTTACATTCATATTTTGTAGTCCACTCAAATTAGGCTTCACATTTACCTAAAATGATACTTGATTTAATAGTTAAAAAGAATTTAAGTCGTTTTTGAATTTACTTTTCAATGTCAACTTAAAGCAAAAATACTATTAACTTGGTGAGCAGAATATATTTTTCGTCTAATTTTATATTTTTTGAAAAATGAAAAACCTGAATTAGTTAATACTCCATTAAAAGGGAAATTATAATGATAATAGACTTACGTAGCGATACAATCACTAAACCAACTTCTGAAATGCTAAAAGCGACGATGCATGCCGAAGTAGGTGATGACGTTTATAAAGAAGATCCATCGGTTAATATATTAGAAGAACGACTCGCTGAAATGTTTGGAATGGACTCTGCTTTGTTTTTTCCTTCGGGAAGTATGGCAAATCAAGCTGCTATAAAAATGCACACCCAGCCTGGAGAGCAACTGATAGCCGATAAGTGGGCGCATGTTTTTAATTTTGAAGGTGGGGGAGCATCATTTAATAGTGGAGTTTCTTGCAAATTAATTGATGGTAATCGAGGTATGATTACAGCTTCGCAAGTGGAAGAAAATATTAATCCTCCCGAT
>NZ_DATGNR010000037.1:0-15277 GCF_035306605.1 Xanthomarina sp.
CCTGAAACTTATGTACATAGAATAGGAAGAACTGGTCGCGCTGGAAATTCCGGGATGTCATACTCGTTCTGTGGAGCTGATGAAAAAACTTATGTTCAAACCATTCAGCAATTATTACAGATTCAAATTCCGGTTGAAGAAAACCATCCATATCCTTTAGATCCTAATGCGAAAGCGATTGTCCATAAATCGAAACACACGGAAAGTAAAAATAAAAAAGGCAGAAAAAGCGCTGCCTCTAAGAAGAAAAAGAAACGTTGGTACTAATTTATTTCTAGGAATTTCAGTGTATCCTATAAAATTCCCAATTGAGAAATGAGTCACAGCTTTTCTATATTTTAATTTTTAAGTATTCTAATTCCTATTAGAAACTGTATCTTTAAAGTTCATTTATATCAGTTGCTTAAAATTTATGTACAGACAAGCCTATCTTCTTGTATTATTAATTCTTTCGGTTTCAAGTTTTTCACAAACTAAAATCCTCGATTCCCAAACAAAACATCCGGTGTCTTACGCTACTATTTCATTCGGAAATGGTCAAGGCGTATTTGCAGATGATGAAGGGAATTTCATTTTTACAAAAAAAATATATCCAGATGTGGACTCACTATTTATTTCTGCTTTAGGATTTAAAGATTTAAATATTTCTACTGAAAGTTTACCTAAAATACTTGAACTGACACCTCATATTGATCAATTAGATGAAATTATTGTTCGTGCTAAACTAGATAGAAAGTATAAAGAAGAAACAATAAAACCCTATTTGGACGACGATTATTATAAGTGTTGGCTGCCAACCATAGAATCAGAAATTGCTGTATTTTTTAACAATGAAGACGACAAATTAAAGAAACTATCTGAGATTCATTTTCCCATTGCTTTAGAGTCTGTCGATTGGAAAAAAAGGCACAAATCGAATGCCGATAAAAAACCTTTTTCAACTTTATTTAAAGTGAATGTCTATTATAACGATAAAGGTAAACCTGGAAAACCCCTAAGTTTTCAAAACATCGTATTTAGAGTGACCGAAAAAGATGGCGACCAGTTTACTTTAGATGTATCTGCATTCGATATTTACATTCCAGCTTCTGGTTTATTTGTTTCACTACAAGTATTAGGTTATACAGATCAAACAGGAAAATTATTACCGAATAAAAAATATAAGGAAATAAAATCTGGTGGATCCTTAATTAAAATTCCAACCAACTTCAGACCACTTCTTCCTTTTACCGATGAAATTTCAGAAAACAACACTTTTATTAAGCGGGTGTTTTTACATGGAAATCAGTGGACACCATTTAAAAAAGGATTTATGAGCGATTCTAGTTTGTTACAAGCTGGATTAACCAACTATGGTATGGGAATCACCCTTAAAGTTTATAAAGATGAATAACCCCTGGCATGTATATCTTATGGCAGCCATTTATATTTTTGCTGGCCTCATGCATTTTATAAAACCTAAAATGTACATGCGCATTATGCCAAGATATTTACCTAACCATAAATTACTCGTTGTTTTAAGTGGTTTTGCTGAAATAATACTAGGTCTAGCTTTATGTTTTAACGAAACAAGATCCTTGGCTGTATATGGCATTATAGCCATGTTACTTATATTTTTATTAGTTCATTTTTACATGCTTACTAGTGAAAAAGCCGGAGCAGGTATTCCAAGGTGGGTTTTATTTTTACGACTCCCTCTACAATTTGTATTGATGGCATGGGCTTATTACTACCTGTAACTTGTTTATAAACTCAAAAAAAGCGAACTTCGTTCTCTTCAAATACAATTCACTTTTAGAATATATATACTATGAAAATTTCATTCAGATTAGTACTAAGTCTCCTTTTGCTTTTGAGCGTAAGCATGTCTTTTTCACAAAAAAAAGCTGTTCCGGTTTTTGAAAACGGAGAAGCTCAAATGGTCCCAGAATTCAGTGAACCTGAGGAATGGATTAGACATGATTTATGGGTTGAAACAGAATTTGACACCGATGGCGACGGAAAATTAGACCGAATGCATGTATCGGTTACCAGGCCTTCACAAACAGATTCCGAAGGTTTAAAACTTCCTATTATTTATGTATCAAGTCCTTATTTTGCTGGAGTAGCTAAAGATGTCGATGGGTTGTTTTGGGATGTAAAACACGAGTTAGGAGAAGCTGCAAAAGAGCGCGTTCACCCGGAAGTGGAACGCAGGGGAGTAAGACCGGTCATTTCAAATTCTCATATTTTAAAGTGGGTTCCTAGAGGCTATATCGTGGTTCACTCCTCTTCACCAGGAACTGGACTTTCAGATGGCTCACCAACAGTTGGTGGAAAAAATGAATCTTTGGCTCCAAAGGCTGTGATTGATTGGTTGTGCGGAAGAGCTAAAGGATATACAGAAAGAGAAGGAAATGAAGAAATAACAGCCTATTGGTCTACAGGAAAAGTTGGTATGACAGGCACCTCATACAACGGAACTCTACCATTAGCGGCTGCTACTACTGGAGTTGAAGGTCTTAAAGCTATTATTCCTATTGCTCCAAACACCTCTTACTACCACTATTACAGATCGAATGGTTTGGTACGATCTCCAGGCGGTTATTTAGGTGAAGATATTGATGTGTTATATGACTTCATCCACAGTGGAGACGAATCGAAACGAGCTTACAACAACAAAGTTGTTAGAGATACGGAGATGAGAAATGGTATGGACAGAATTACCGGAGATTATAACGATTTTTGGGCTGGACGCGATTATTTAAATCAGATGGAACCTATGCAGGCCGCTTTATTAATGGCACACGGATTTAACGACTGGAACGTAATGCCCGAGCATAGTTACCGAATTTATGAAGCAGCTAGAAAACAAGGGATTCCATCACAAATATACTATCACCAAAATGGACACGGTGGACCACCTCCAATGACTCTGATGAACAGATGGTTTACCCATTATTTACACGGCATTAACAATGGTGTGGAAAAGGATGCTAAAGCTTGGATTGTAAGAGAAAACGATTCTCCTGAAACCCCAACAGCATATAAAGAATATCCAAACCCCGATGCTTCAGAAGTTACTTTACATCTACATAAAGGAGGCCTAGAAGTAGGGAAATTAGTAACTGAAAAAGCTAAAAAACAAGGAAAAGAGACCTTAATTGATGATTATAATTTTTCAGGAGACGACTTAGCCCAAGCTAAAAGCTCTAAAAACCGTTTGTTATATGTAACTCCAGTACTAACTGAAGATTTACATATTTCAGGATTACCTAAAATAACTGTAAACTTGGCTAGTAGTAAACCTGCTGCAAATTTATCGGTTTGGTTAGTTTCTTTGCCATGGAATACGGATGAGAAAGCAAAAATAACAGACAATATCATTACTCGTGGTTGGGCAGACCCTCAAAATTATAAGTCACTAACTGAAAGCGAACCTTTAGAGCCAGGAAAATTCTATAGTATCACTTTTGATTTACAACCGGACGATCAAATAATTCCTAAAGGACAACAAATTGGTTTAATGATTTTTTCTAGTGACAACCAATACACCATATTACCAAAACCAGGAACCGAACTAACTTTAGATTTAGACAATACAACCATTAGTTTACCTGTTGTTGGTGGAAAAGAAGCTATAAACAAAGCATTTAAAACTCACTAAAAAAATTCACGATATTGCATCCTTCTAAAATCCAGAGTAGTTAACTCTGGATTTTTTTGTTTGAGTTGTTTGTATAATGGCATACTCCCTACTGCCCTATTAGCAGATCCAGAAGGTGCCGTTAATGATACAGTTGTTATGATACGTGGAATATTTTTATTTGATAAGATTTCAAATTGGTGTATTCTTGGAATTTCGTTAGAAACAAGTTCAAGTTTTAGTTGATAATCTTTTAAATGTTTTCGGAAAAAATATTCGGGTCCGTTTTTACTATTTCCACCTGTAAACAGTAAGGTATTTACATTTGGGAATAGTTTTAAATAACCAACTAAATCCCTTAAAACAACATGTTGTAATCCTAAATCCGACGCATCTATTTTTTTACGTTTGGCACTTTCAACGATATCGCAAATTCCAATACCTCTATCAATTAGAAAATCTTTTCGTTGTTTAATAGCTTTTTCTGTAGTTTCATATTTTAAATTTAAATGAAACAATTCATCTAAAATTTTCCATAATTGACCATCGCAGCTCCCGTAACAAAAATCGACATCGCCAGGCTTTAAATTTCCTTTAGTAAATCTAGGTGGCGGTAAGGTACCTACAATTAATTTAGTAGCATGCAAAGGAATAAAAAGTTGATATGGATGCGTATGATTAAACATGAAACTCTTGATTTATAAGCTTATTTTTTGTAATTTATAGTTTTAATAAAAGTAAGATTAACAAAAACTAGATTCCCTTTTTGGGGAAGGTAACTATGGGAAAAGGAGATAAAAAAACCAGACGAGGAAAAATACGAAGAAACTCTTATGGAGTTAGACGACCACGTATAAAAAAACGTCCACGACTTGAGGACAAACTAGACCCAAACAAAAAAGCAAACCCTAAGCCTTAATATATTGAGCTAATTTCCTGCCTATAGCATAGGCAACTACAATAGACAAAACTACGATACAAATATTGGCAAAAATGTAAAGAGAGTACAACAAAACATCCTCTTTTGAGTTGATGCAAAAACTATCAGTAATGCAGGTATTTAAAGTTTCTTGATACATTTGAAGCAAAAGAAAACTTACTACAAAAAGCACAAGAATAGAAACCATAATATATTGAAAGGTTTTGTTTCTTGGCTTTTTACCTGTTGGCTTAAAAGCATTTCGTTGGTCTTCCGTACGCTTATTATCTTGTAAAGACCAAACTGTTTTCTTTGGAGAGCTGTCCATGGAATCTATAATTTTCTAAGTTAAAACCTTTTATATCGTCTAAGGTTTTTGCATCTGTATCTATAATATATCTTGCCATTAGGCCTCTGGCTAATTTTGAAAAAATACCAATGGTTTTATACTCGCCATTTTTCAACTCCTTAAAATCGATGTTAACAACCGGAACTTTCAAGCTTTTGACATCAATGGCTTTAAAATATTCGTTGCTTGCTAAATTTAAAAAGAGTTCATCATCCCCTAGTTCTTCGTTTAAGGCTTTGGTAAGTTTCTTTTTCCAAAATTCATAAAGATTTTTATTTTTTCCAACAGGAAATTTTGTTCCCATTTCTAACCTATAGGGTTGTATTAAATCCAGTGGTTTTAACACTCCGTATAATCCTGAAAGAATCCTAACCGTATTCTGTAAATTATCCAGTTTTTTTAAATCTAAAGTATAAACATCCAAACCTCTGTAAACATCGCCATTAAAAGCATAAACTGCTGGTCTGGCATTATCTTTTGTAAAAGGTAAGTGCCACTCTTGGTTGCGCTCATAATTTAAATGAGCCAAATCATCTGAAATCTTCATCAGTGTCGACAAACTCTTGGCTGATTTCTTTCTTAGTAATTTATTGATACGCTCAGAATCTGATAAAAACATAGATTCTGACATTTTACTAGTAGGTAATTTGGTTTCAAAATCGAGTGATTTTGCTGGAGATAATACAAGTTTCATATTTATTAGCCACGAATGTGGGTACCTCTTTATAGATTAATAAACAACGTAATTGAAAGACGGTAAATCGTAGGTTACAAACGTCTTTAACATGAAAATCAAAGTTACGAATAATTCAATTAATTAACGAATGCAACCGGTTTTTACAGAAGCAATTATGTTATCTTTTTTTCAGTAATACCTACTCGGCCTCCTGATGCTTCACATAGTTCTGCCATTTTTCAATGCACAACTGCATATCTTGAGGAATTTCAGAATCAAAACTCATAAATTCTCCTGTTCTTGGATGTGTAAAGCCTAGTGTTTTAGCATGAAGCGCTTGTCTTGGTAATATTTTAAAACAATTATCTACAAACTGTTTGTATTTGGTAAATGTGGTGCCTTTTAAGATGCGCTCACCTCCATAACGTTCGTCGTTAAACAAGGTGTGCCCAATGTGTTTCATGTGCACACGAATTTGGTGTGTACGTCCAGTTTCTAGCTTACAGGACACTAAGGTTACATAACCTAAACGTTCAAGCACTTTGTAATGTGTGACAGCTGGCTTGCCTTTGTCTTCATCATCGCCAAAAAACACGGTATTTTGTAATCTATTTTTTGGATGACGACCTATATTGCCTTCTATAGTACCTTCGTCTTCTTCCATATTTCCCCAAACAATAGCTACATACTCTCGTTGACTTGTTTTATCGAAAAACTGTTTAGCCAAATGCGTCATGGCCTCCTCGGTTTTAGCAATCACTAATAGTCCACTCGTATCTTTATCTATTCTGTGCACCAATCCCGGGCGATTACTAGAATTGTTAGGCAAATTATCAAAATGATAAATCAAAGCATTAATTAAGGTTCCAGAATAGTTACCATGTCCTGGATGCACAACCATGCCTGCTTCTTTATTAACAACAAGTAAATCATCGTCTTCATAAACAATGTTTAAAGGAATGTTCTCTGGAGTAAGTAAATTCTCGTACGGTGGATGAGCAAAAAGCACACGAATAACATCATAAGGCTTTACCTTATAATTAGATTTTACTTGAACATCGTTGACATAAATACTGCCGTTTTTTGCAGCTTCTTGAATTTTATTTCGAGTTGCATTCTCTATAAAATTCATTAAATATTTGTCTATTCTAAGGGGTTGCTGACCTTTTTCGGCAGTAAAGGTGTAATGCTCGTATAATTCATCATCACTTTCCTGCTCTGGGGTATAATCTATCATATTATTCTGAAGTTGGTCTAGTACCATTACCTAAAACCAAATCGATTTTAGAAGTTTTTGGAAGCATATCTCCCGATTGTATTTTTTCACCTTTAAAGCTCATGTCCAAAACCCTGTCTTTAGCTATATTGTCTATATAAGTAAGTTTACCTACTTCAAACCCTAAAGCTTCTAGGGTTGGTTTTGCCTGTCTAAACGTACGTTCCTTCAAATCTGGAACTAAAATTTTTCTATATCCAGAAGGATTTAGCGTTAAATATATTTTTCGGTTTTGTTTTACTTTTTCACCCGGAATTGGATCTTGTTCTATAACGGAGAATTTAGGGTAATCTGGATTGTAATTAGAAGAATCTAAAATTTCCATGGACAAATTATTCTCTTTAAGTTCCATTTGAACCACTTCAATAGATTTTCCCTTTAAGTCTGGAACTGTTTCAAATTCACCATGATTGGTAGTTATCTTTAACCACTTCAACATAATAAATGTCAAGACAAAAAGAACCACAAAAGCCAATACAATTTGCTTTAAAAACGTTTTACTAGTAAGAAATTTTATAAGACTCATTTAATTTTATTTGAACAACAAAGATATAAAAACAGAACTGTTTTTTCTTTTGCTTTTAATGTGATATTTTAGCTTAACTAAAAATTCTATAGTTTTATTGTAATATAAGCTAATAATCAACAAGACTCCCAAGTTCTTGGGACATATATATGAAAAAAAATATCGCCATTATCATGGGAGGTTTCTCTAGCGAATATGAAATCTCATTAAAAAGCGGGAACGTTGTTTACCAAACACTTAACAAAGAAAAATACAAAGCTTATAGAATCCATGTTTTTGAAAACAAGTGGGTGTATGTAGACGACAATGACAAAGAATTCCCTGTTGACAAGAATGATTTTTCCGTTACCATCGACTCTAAAAAAATTACTTTCGATTGTGTTTTTAATGCCATTCACGGAACTCCTGGAGAAGATGGTTTTATGCAAGCCTATTTTAAGTTGCTAAATATGCCACAAACTAGTTGTGATATGTACCAAGCAGCACTTACCTTTAATAAACGTGATTGCTTAAGTGTTTTAAAACCCTACGGAATTAAAACTGCAGAAAGCTATTATGTGAATTTAGGTGATGCGATAGATGCCACCGCCATTGTAAATAAAGTGGGGTTACCTTGTTTTGTGAAAGCCAACAAAGCCGGAAGTAGCTTTGGAATAACAAAGGTTTACAAAACTGACGACATACAGAACGCTATTGATGTCGCGTTTAAAGAAGACGACGAAATTATAATTGAATCTTATTTAGATGGTACAGAAGTGTCTGTTGGGGTTATTAAATACAAGGGTGAAACCACTGTTTTACCGATAACTGAAATTGTTAGCGACAACGATTTTTTCGATTATAAAGCGAAATATCTAGGACAATCTAAAGAAATTACACCAGCAAGAATAAGCGAAGAAATGACAGAAAAAGTCACCAAAGTTGCTAAACAAGTCTATGATATATTAAAAATGACAGGTTTTAGTAGAAGTGAATACATATTTAAAGATGGTGAACCTCATTTACTAGAGGTAAATACGGTTCCTGGCTTAACAAAAGCGAGTATTCTACCTCAACAAGCAGCCGCAGCTGGAATTAGTTTGGAAGAGTTATTTGAAAATGCCATAGAAGAAGCACTTAAATAAGCTAGCGTTTCAACTACACAGCTTTCGATAAATAAATATTATATTTGGTAAACTTTAAAAATTATATCCATTTTTCACCAAGTCAACAAGACCTGTGATTTACAAATCGGATTAATTTTTAATTAATGATAAAATGGCTCGAGCCAAGGCAAACAAAATTATGAAAAGAGCACTATTTCCAGGATCTTTCGATCCATTAACCTTAGGACATTTCGATATTATAAGTCGCGGTGTAAAACTTTTTGATGAAGTTGTGGTGGCTATCGGTATCAATGCCGATAAAAATTACATGTTCTCTCTAGAAGAACGAAAAAAGTTTATTGAAGACACCTTTAAAAATGAACCTAAAGTAAAAGTTGTATCCTATAAAGGGATGACCATCGATTTTTGCAAGGAAATTAATGCTGAATTTATTCTTCGAGGTTTAAGAAATCCAGCCGATTTCGAATTTGAAAAAGCCATTGCCCATACCAACAGAAAACTTTCTAAAATTGAAACTGTATTCCTATTAACCGAAGCTAAAACCTCTTATATAAGTTCTAGTATTGTTCGCGATGTTATTAGAAACAAAGGCGATTATACAGTTTTAGTTCCAGCTAGCGTCCGAGTGAAGTAATTAATATCATTTCTTTAACAACACGGATTTTAGAACTTATATTCAGATAAAGGTTTCGGAAAATCTTCTGGGTTAGCTACTAAATGGTATCTTGGATCGTCAACATCTTCAATAATCACTTCCTTAAATTTAGGACTCGCTTTATACATCAAGGCTTTACAATCTTGACTTAGGTGTTTTAGCTTAATCGATTTTCCTTCAGCTTCATATTTTCCAACAATATTGAAAATTGCTTCCAATGCTGAATGATCGCTTACACGGGACTCTATAAAGTCAATTATTACTTGATCCGGATCATTTTTCGGGTCAAACTTTTCATTAAAAGCTTGTATAGACCCAAAGAATAAAGGTCCCCAAATTTCGTATACTTTAGTACCATCTTCTTTAATACGTTTTCTAGCGCGAATACGTACCGCATTTTGCCAAGCAAATGATAAGGCCGATATAATAACTCCCACAAATACAGCAATTGCTAAGTCAAAAATTACCGTAACAGCGGAAACAATTACTAAAACAACAGCGTCAGAAAATGGAATCTTTTTAATAATTCGGAAACTAGACCAAGCAAAAGTTTGAATAACCATCATAAACATAACCCCAACTAATGCCGCTATTGGAACTTGCTCTATCAATTTATCGGTAAAAAGTATAAAAGTTAGCAAGGTTAAGGCCATCATAATTCCTGATAAACGTCCGCGTCCACCAGCGTTGATATTAATTACTGTTTGCCCAATCATACCACAACCTCCAGTTCCTCCAAAAAGTCCTGAAAGAATATTTCCTGTACCTTGTGCAATACATTCTTGGTCGCCATTTCCTCTTGTCTCGGTTAATTCATCCACTAAGTTCATGGTCATTAAAGACTCAATTAACCCCACTGAAGCTGCTAAAAATGCATAAGGTAAAATGAATTTTAAAGTATCTAAATTAATAGGAAGGTTTTGCCATAATTCCAGATTAGGTGTTGGAAATTCACCTTTTAAACCCGTTCCTCCACCTTCAATAATATAAGAACCTACGGTAGACACATCTAAATCGATACCAATAACAATAAACGTGGTAACTAAAATTGCGGTAAGCGCAGCAGGTATTTTCGTGGTAAGTTTAGGTAACAACCAAATAATACCCATAGTTAAAAGTACCAAGCCAATCATGATGTAAAGCTCCGTACCTTGCATATAAGTGTTAACGTATTCTTTGACACCGTCGTCAGAAATAACTAGACTTTTATGTGAAAACATTTTCACCTGGGCCCAAAAAATAACAATGGCTAGCCCGTTAACAAAACCAAGCATTACAGGATGCGGAATTAAACGGACAAACCGTCCCAACTTAAACACACCTGCCAAAATTTGAATAATTCCCATTAATATAACGCAGGCCATCAAATAGAAAAACCCCATATTTTCGATGGGTTCATCAAAAAACATCCCCTTGGAATGTCCCTCTGCAATCATGGCAACAAAAATAACAGCAACTGCTCCAGCTGCACCAGAAATCAAACCTGGCCTACCACCAAAAATGGCAGCAACCAAACCAACAATAAAAGCTCCGGAAAGAGCCATTAGTGGATCTATTTGAGCTACAAAAGCAAATGCTACCACTTCAGGAATCATTGCTAAAGACACAGTAATACCGCTTAAAATATCGTTTTTAGGATTGCTAGTAAATTTTTTTAAAAATTGGTTCATTCGTGTTTTTTTTGGAGGTGCAAAAATAGGCTTAATATGGTTAAACACAAGGCTATATTCTTATAAACTGTTTAGTTTTATACTTTAAATCTTGCTTTATGAAAAAAACCATTGCTTTTTCACTTATCTATTTATCCTTCAATCTTTTGCTTTCCCAAACTCCTCAAAAATTTTTAACGAATTTTGAAAAAAGTGGAGGAACAGAGACAGAAACCTATGCGGAAGTCATTAATTTTTTTAAAAATTTAAGTGCTACGTATCCGGAAATTTCTATGAAAGAAATGGGTGTAACCGATTCTGGAGAACCTCTACATATAGCTATTTTCAACAAAGCTTCAACCTTTGATTTTTCTGAAATAAGAAAAAACAAACGTGTGTTATTAATTAACAATGGTATTCATCCGGGCGAAACAGATGGTATTGACGCTACCATGATGTTGTATCGAGATTTAGCTCAAGGAAAAATTAAAACTCCTGATAACACCGTTTTAGTTACTATTCCTATTTACAATATTGGTGGAAGTTTAATCAGAAATTCCGGAACAAGAGCAAACCAAAATGGCCCAAAAGAATATGGCTTTAGAGGCAATGCCAGAAACTACGATTTGAATCGGGATTTTATAAAATGTGACACCGAAAACGCCAAAAGCTTTGCTGCCATATTGCACCTAGTAAAACCAGACGTCTTTATAGATAACCATGTTAGCAATGGTGCGGATTACCAATACACACTCACCCATTTATTTACTCAACACAACAAACTAGGCGGGGCATTAGGAACCTATTTAAATCAAAAAATGATACCTGCTTTAGAGGATAAACTAGCAAAAAAAGACTGGGACATTACGCCCTATGTCAATGTATTTAATCAGGTTCCTGAAATTGGTTTTAGTCAATTCTTGGACTCCCCAAGATATTCAACAGGATACACAACCCTATGGAACGTCTTAGGAATGATGGTGGAAACACACATGCTTAAACCATACAAACAACGTGTAGAAGGCACTTATGAGCTCATGCGAAGTATGATTGAGCTTACCGAAGAGCATGGTGAAAAAATTTCTAAACTAAGACAAAATGCTTTTAAAGAGTTTCAATCGAAACAAACCTATCCTTTAGATTGGAAGATTGACACGACCAAGACCACTATTTTAAACTTCAAAGGGTTTGATGGGGAAATAATTACTAGCGAAGTAACTGGCTTAAAGCGATTAAAATATCATAGAAACAAACCCTTCATCAAAGAAGTTGTATATCAAAACCACTTTAAACCTAAAACAGAGGTAAATATTCCAATGGCCTATATTATTCCGCAAGGCTGGCATGATGTTATTGAATTACTCAAATTAAATCAGGTAAACATATCACCCTTTAAAAAAGACACGACCCTATTGGTTACAGCTTACAAAATATCTGAATTTGAAACTAGAAATACGGCTTATGAAGGGCATTACCAACATTATAACACCCAAGTTAAATCTTCAAAAGAAAAAATTAATTTTAGAAAAGGAGATTATTTAATTGAAACAAATCAAATAGCCTTACGTTATATATTAGAAACTTTAGAGCCACAAGCTCCTGACTCTTTTTTTAACTGGAATTTTTTCGACACGATTTTACAACAAAAAGAAGGTTTTTCTCCTTATATTTTTGAAGATACGGCCAAAGAAATGCTAGAAAACAACCAAGAATTAAACGCAGAATTTCAAGAAAAAAAGCAAAAAGACGAAAGCTTTTCCAACAATTGGTATGCACAACTAAATTGGCTTTATGAACGCTCTCATCATGCCGAAAAAGCTTATATGCAATATCCTATTTATCGTATAGATTAAAAAAAATAATTTAATATTCGTATGTAAATTCGATTACATTTACATAAAAATTATTCATAATATATGAAACCACAAGACATTGAAAATATTGAACTAGAATTTCTTACTCTAGATGATTATCAAGAACTAAAAGGTGCTATGGTGGAGGCTTATAAGTCTATGCCTAATTTATATTGGAGAGAACACCAAATTAAAACACTTATAGACAAGTTTCCTGAAGGGCAAGTTGTTATAAAAGTGAACAACCAAATTGCCGGCTGTGCACTTTCTATAATTGTAGATTATGATAGTATTGACGATATCCATACCTACGAGGACATTACAGGTAATTACACATTCAACACACACGATGCCAATAAAGGTGACGCTCTTTACGGAATTGATGTATTTATAAAACCAGAATTTCGTGGCTTACGCTTAGGCAGACGCTTATATGATTATAGAAAAGAAGTTTGTGAGAAATTAAACTTACGAGGCATTGCTTTTGGTGGTAGAATTCCGAATTTCCACAAATATTCTAAAGAAATGACGCCAAAGGAATATATTGATAAAGTAAGACGTAAAGAAATTCATGATCCAGTTCTTAATTTTCAAATTTCAAACGATTTTCACCCTGTTCGTATTTTAAAAGGTTATTTAGAAGGTGATGAAGCATCAGGAGAATACGCGGTTTTATTGGAGTGGGATAACATTTATTATGAAAAACCATCAATTAAAGCGGTAACAAAAAAGAAGATTGTTCGTTTAGGACTTATTCAATGGCAAATGCGCTTGTATAAAGATTTGGATGAATTAATGCAACAGGCTGAATATTTTATTGATTCTGTATCTGCATATCGTTCGGATTTCGCGTTGTTTCCTGAGTTTTTTAATGCACCACTTATGGCAGATTACAACCATTTATCAGAATCGGAAGCCATTAGGGAGTTAGCTAAGTACACAAAAATTATTGTTCAAAAATTCTCAGAGTTCGCTATTTCGTACAACATCAACATTATTACTGGTAGTATGCCAGAAATTAAAAACGACCTACTCTATAACGCGGGGTATTTATGTAAACGAGATGGTACCATAGAACGCTATGAAAAATTACATGTTACACCAGACGAAGCTAAGGTCTGGGGAATGCAAGGGGGTTCTGAATTAAAAACTTTTGATACCGATTGTGGGAAAATAGGGGTATTAATTTGTTACGATTCTGAATTTCCAGAATTAAGCCGACTGCTAGCAGATGAAGGCATGGACATTTTATTCGTTCCATTCTTAACCGATACCCAAAACGGGTATTCTAGAGTTAGACACTGTGCCCAAGCCAGAGCTATAGAAAACGAATGCTATGTAGCCATTGCTGGAAGTGTAGGTAATTTACCTAAAGTACACAATATGGACATTCAGTTTGCACAATCCATGGTATTTACACCTTGCGACTTCTCGTTCCCAGCAAACGGGATTAAGGCCGAAGCAACCACGAATACCGAAATGATTTTAATAGCAGATGTAGATATCGATTTACTACGCGAATTAAACCAACACGGCAGCGTTAGAAACCTAAGAGACAGACGAAAGGACCTTTTTGAATTACGCAAAAAATAATTTCATCACTTGTAAAAGTTATTAAAAAATACTATAATTTTGCTTAAACACATACTGCGATATCGCTATAAATGAATAAATATATTGTTGTCAATCAACCTGAAAAAAGGCATTTTTCGATTGAGAATATTACTGTAATTTCTTCGCAAGAATATCTTACAAACCCAAAGTTTTCACTTTTAAAAAACGCTAGAATCTTTAATCTTTGTAAGGATTACTCCTATCAATCTAAAGGATACTATGTTTCACTTTTGGCTGAAGCTAGAGGACATTTAGCCATTCCTACGGTTAAGAATATCGTCGATTTAAAGGCTTTAAAACTTGTTAGAATCGTTTCAGACGAGTTTGATGATGTAATTCAACAGAGTTTAAAAAATATCAAATCGCAAGAATTTACCTTAAGTATATATTTTGGCCAAAATGTGGCTCAAAAATACAAGGAGTTAAGCGCCTTATTTTACAGGCATTTTCAAGTGCCACTTTTAAGGGTGAAGTTCAACTTTACTACGAAATGGAATGTACAAAACATCCGAGCTATTTCAGAATCAGAAATTCCAGCGGAACACATGGAAAGCGTGCGCCTTTTTGCCAACCAATATTTTTCAAAAAAGCGTTATGACACCCCTAAATTGATTAAATCGGATTTCGACCTAGCTATTCTAGTAAATCCTAAAGATCCAGCACCACCAAGCAATGCAAAGGCTATTAAAAAGTTTATAGACATAGCTGAAAAGATGAATATTTATGCCGAAGTAATCGAGCCTAAGGACCTGTCACGCCTATCTTCTTTTGATGCGCTATTTATTCGTCAAAGTACCGAAGTTAACAACGAAGCATACGCCTTTGCAAGAAAAGCACAACAAGAAGGTATCGCCATTATAGATTATCCTGATGCTATTTTAAAATGCTGTAACAAAGTACTGTGCTAAAAAACAAGTAAAAAACCATTAATTTTTAGCTAGTGTACTTTTATATTCATTATCAAATATTAATCCTGATTTAGCAATTGCAAAGGCTTGTTTTAGTAGTTTATTACACACTGCAATCAAT
>NZ_DATGNR010000038.1:0-3088 GCF_035306605.1 Xanthomarina sp.
CATCTTTAGTTACACGGATAGCTAATGAATTGTCTTCGGCTATTAAGTTTTCGGCTATTCTAATTGGGTCGTCGTAGATGATGGTAGTAGGTTTTTCGGCATATTTCAGGATGTCATAAGCCACTTCTGGTACGTCTTCGATATATTCATTAAGCATTTTGAAATCGCTTACTAAGCAAATTAGCGACTTCTTGTCGTTTCTGTTTTTTAGTTTAAAAACCTTTTCAACAGCTTCGGGGTTTGTGGCATCGCAGCCAATTCCCCAAACCGTATCTGTAGGGTAGAGAATTAGTCCGCCGCGTTTTAGGATTGTGATTGCGTTTTCGATTTGATTTTTCATCTTTATTGTTTTTGTAGAGAATGATTGATTTTCAAGTACATGTTTTCAAAAAACTTTAAGATATTTATTTTATTGGTATTCCTAATTAGTTTGAAAGCTGTTTCAGGATTTGATGCAGCATATTTTATAAATATTTTGAATTGTTTTGTTCTCAATTTGTCTAAATAAGAGAAGTCTTCAATTTGATATTTTGAGAGATGTGATTCTATAAGTAAAATGCCATTAGATTTATATCCTACTTTTTCTTTTTTAATAAATCGAAAAAATGCAGATATAGTATTGATTTGTAAGTGTAAAATATATGTGCCAATTACTTTTTTTTCTAGCTTGTTCTCTTCAATGCTGTAATACTTATTAAATATATCTTCAATAATTTTCAGGTATGCTTCAAGATTGTTAAAGCTATAGTTTTTGGTAATTGAATCTTGATTATCGATATTGTAAAAGTAGGTTATTCTTGTATTGAAAATTACCTTGTTGGCTAAATGCATTGTTTCGAAAAACCAAAGTTCATCTTCATGAAACACCTCCTTAAACCTTAGGTTATTTAATAGAATTAACTTTCGGCTATATAGCTTATTCCAAACCACTGGACTAAGGGAAAGTTTTAAAGATAGGATTAGCAAATTACAATTAGAAGCTAATTTTTCTTCTTCGCTGAAATGTTCCATGGGTTTTGGATTATGGGTCGTTTGTCCAAGAACTTTTGCGTTATTACCGATAACAATGTCAGCAGACGGTTTATAAGCGTTTAATAGACTTTGCAAACACTGCTCATCTAATAGATCATCAGCGTCAAAAAAAAAAATTAAATCCCCTGAGGCATGGTCTAAACCTGTGTTTCTTGCCCCAGCTGGTCCAGTGTTCTTCTGACAAATTAATTTAAATCTATCATCCCTTTGTGTCCAAAGATTTATTTCTTTAGCTGTTTCATCTGTACTACCGTCATCAACTGCAATACACTCCCAATTTAAATAGGTTTGTGTTAAAACAGTTTTGAACGACTGGGGTATATAGTTAGCCACATTATAACAAGGAATGATAATAGATATAAAGGGTTGGTTCATTTGTTTATAAACATGATTTTAAATATATATATGCGATATCTAATTTTGGTAATTTGTTAAAATATCCTGACTCTTCTTTTATAAATTTGTAAAAATTTTTGTCGTAGTTTATTGCATTACGTATAGTTCTAATAATTGTGTTGTCTATATGTGCTTCAAAAAGCTCTTGGTTGAAATAATTGTAGCTTTTGTTATTTGCTTTAAGTAAATAAGAAGCTTTTACGGTTTTAATAACAGACTCCGCTGATTCATTTCTTTTCAATGAAACTGCATTTACAAAATGTTTTAGATTGGGATCATTAGCAAAGATGCCGATATTTTCTAACTGTCTAGCTCTAATAATAAATTCAGAAGTCTCAAATTTATCTCTTTCGGTTTTACTGATGTTTTTTTCATGCCACCTATAAAACACCAATGATTCTTGAATGTTGTGAAATTTTGTTTTTGCTATTAGTTGGCTCCATAAAGAATAGTCTTCTGCAACAATCATATCTTCATCAAATCGTAAATCACCTAAGATTGATTTTCGTAACATTACAGAAGAGTTTTGTATTGAACAATGACTTAAAAGATCAATCTTGATTTCTTCATGACTTTCATTGTGGTCAATCACCTTGCTTTTATTTCCAAAATAAGTAAACCAAGAACCACACACTCCAATTTTGGGATTGTTTTTTAAAAAATGGATTTGTTTTTCAAAACGAGTGGAAACTATTTTGTCATCAGCATCTAAGAAAGCAATTAACTCTGTTTTTGTAGAATCTATTGCAATATTTCGGGATTTGGCAATACCGAGATTTATGTCATTTTTAAAATATGAAATCCTTTTATCAATATTAGAGTATTTATTGATTATCTTTTGCGTGCCATCTGTGGAAGCGTCATTAATTATAAGCAATTTAAAATCTTTGAAAGTTTGATTTAAAACACTATCAATAGCTTCTTCCAAAAATAGCTCTCCATTATAAACCGGCATTATAACAGTTATTTTAGGCATAAAACGGATTTAATAAACAAAAGTAGCCGTTTAATATAACTAAAACACGTTTTGTATTATACTTAGAAAGGAGAAATAAGTTTATATCAAATTAGTTGTGTCCAGCTTAGATATAAGACCACTAATAGATATAAGACACAAGACTAGCTCTTAATAATTTGACAGTCAGCATGAATTGATTAGTCATACTTTATAGCTTATAAACTACAGAGGAGAACATAATAGCAAGGTGTCTCTTAATAAAATCATTTTTAAGTTCTCGTTCTCTACAGTTAAACAGGGTTTTGTAAAATTTTAAACGGACAATGTTAATTGACTAGGTTGTCTTTAAACGAAGCAAAGCACTATTAAGTAACTCTCAAAAGAATTATAGATGTATCTTCAGAATAAAGAAGTTATTTTAAATTTTTCATTTGTGTTTGCCTATGCCTAATAGAATGGGCTAAGCTTTCACCTCTAAACAGTAGAAATTTAAACATTGGTCTGTACTTCGATTTCACAATAGATTTAAAAAAGTAGGAGATTAAGAGATATGTCTTAATGCTCCAGAATTTTGAATAGCTGAAGTTTTTCCGAAGTACATAGAGGTATGAAAGAAGGTGTTCTTTTTTCATGTCGACATTAAACTCACCACTTTGCCCTTCAAGGTGGATGTAATTTAAGTGAGGTATAAAAGTGGTTTTA
>NZ_DATGNR010000039.1:0-8298 GCF_035306605.1 Xanthomarina sp.
AATAGACCCACTTTGATCAGTACGGAATGTTAACAAATATACACCTGTTGGTAAAGTTGATAAATTCAAACTTTTCTCGTTAGAGTTCATTTCTTCTTTTCTAATAAGTCTTCCGAGCATATCGTGAACTTCAATCGCTTTCACCGCTATACTTCCATTTAGTTTAATATTTACCAAACCATCTCTTGATGGGTTTGGATATACCTTAATATCGCTTGTTGCTATAGTTTCTTCATCAACACCTAAAGAGTTATTTGGCGCACGTACGATATATGAAGGAGGATGTGCACCTGAAAACGCGTTATTCCAGTTACTTGCAAACATTACCACAGATCCATCTCTATTTGGAACTCCATGTGCTTGATGTCTGTATCCTCTACTTTCATCTGTATGGTGCAGAGCGTATCGTTCAATTAAATCAGAACCATCCAATTTAATAGCAAAAACTTCTTTATATCCAACTGTACTACTACAACATCCTTCTGTTACGTATGCCCATCCCGGTCTATCTGTATTTCTTGTGCTTATATGTCCTCCCCATACGCCTGTACCTTGAGTGTAGTGAAATAATGGTGTTACCATTCCATCTCTTAGACGCACTGATTTTAAATAGTAATCATTGTTTCTTGTAGTTGGATCTCCAAAAGCCACATAAACATCTTCACCTTCAGCATTTGTTCCTATATCTGCATGTGTTGTGTAATTGTTTAAGTGTCTAAGATTAGTTAAATCTAAGTCCATAACTTTTAGACCTTGATTATTACCACTACCATCAGGACCAAAACTAAGAACCGCATATGTACCTGACGGGCTAACTGTGAACCAATCGAAATCAGCTGTACCTACATTACGAGTTCCAACTATATTGTCATTTTCAATATCATAAACAATTAAGGTCTGGTCATCACCATTTTTACCTATAAGACCTATATATCTATCATCGTTAGACATATTTCCTTCATTATATCCATAGTGAATGGTACTATAATTACTAAAGGTATGAACGGTTTGACTACTATTGGACAAAACATTAAATTTAAGTAATCTGTTACTTGTTGTACCATACATAATATTAGGGTCTGTGTTAGACCAAGTTGCAGAACTTGGAATACTTGCCCAATATAAAAACTCATAAGTCTCTGCGTCCAAAATCGCAGCAGGATATCCTGCTAATTTAATTAGACTACCATCGGAGTTCCAAGGCTGGTTTTTAGCGTAATGATGTCTTAAGTTTTGACCAGAAGTACCAAGTGCAGCTGCATCACTCACTCTTATAATTTCATTACCAAACTCGTTTGTCCTTACTTCCAAATATTCTGGAGCAGAACCTGATGGTGATTGGTATGATTGATAATTAATTGAACTAATCGGAAGTGCTTCCGGGTAATTCTGAGCTGAAATAATCAGACTAAAAAATAAAAAATTTAAAAATAATACTCTCTCGAAATTCTTACGTTGTAAGAATTTACCAACATACAAATGCTTCATAATTAAGGGTTTTGCTATTAATTTTTTGCTAAACTATTAAAATGCAAATCAACAGACTATCAAAATAAATACAAATTCGATGAAATACACCTTATATGTAAGAATAAATCTACTTAAAGTGTATTTTGTAGTATTTAATTGACTTTAAACGACTTATGTGTCTACGAAATGCATTTTAAAGAACATTAAAGGTATATACGCAAGTAATTCTATTTTGGATTTTAATAAAACAAGAAACTCTCAGATTATCAGTAAATTAATAAACAACAGATTTAAGAATATAATTTACAAACATGCAGTTTAAATTGTAAAACGGTTGTTTCGTCTAATTAATGAAGTATAAAGCTCATTATACTAAAAATATATATATTTTTAGTTATGATAGAAAAAAAGCTAATCACAAATATTTAAGCAAAAATCACTTAGTCCCTTGAAAAAATCTATTGCTTTTGTTTTACCGAATTTAAATGCTGGAGGTGCTGAACGTGTTGTTTGTACTCTTGCCAACTTACTTGTTAAGGAATTCAATGTTACAGTAATATCATTATATAGAATGGAATCATTTTACAAATTGAATCCAGAAGTTAATTTATGTTATTGTTCTAAAACCTATAATCCCAACCCAAGTATATTTCAATCCATTACCAACCATTATAAACTTTCTAAAAACTTAATTAAAATTTTAAAATCCAAGAACATAGATCTTGTTATCGGTTTTCTACCAGTTACAAACATATATGCTATTGTTGCCTCTAAATTTTTAAGAATTCCTAATATTATAAGTGAACGTGCCAATCCTGAGTATAGCACTTTAAATAAGTTTTGGGCCTTTGTTAGAAAAAAGGTTTACCCTTTTAGCAATTGTTTAGTAGTCCAAACAGAAGCGAATAAAAATTACTTTGAACCTTACGTAAAAACAGAAATTAGGGTCATTAACAACCCAATAAATTTGGATATATTAAAAAAGAAAGATCCTTCTAAATTAAAGGAGAACATTATTTTAAATGTGGGCAGATTAGCCGAACCTAAAAATCAAGACTTGTTAATACGCGCATTTTCGAATATAAAAAAACCTGAGTGGCAATTAATATTAGTTGGAGATGGGGTTAACTACAATAAATATAACGACTTGATTTATTCTTTAGGAATGGAGAATCAAATTGTTTTGGTAGGAAATATTTCAGATGTGTCCACTTATTATAACAAAACTAAAATATTCGCTTTCACTTCTAAATACGAAGGATTTCCAAATGTTATTCTTGAAGCTATGTCCTTTGGAATAGCGTGTATATCCACTAATTGTCCTCACGGGCCTTCTGAAATAATTGAAAACAACATAAATGGAATTTTAATTCCGGTAGGAAATCAAAAAATGTTGGAACAAAGTTTAACTAAGTTAATGACCAATAAAGGTTTAAGGGAATCTCTTGGAGATAAAGCTCAAAAATCAACTTTAGCCTATCATCCAATTAACATTGTTAAGGAATGGACAGAGTTAATTAATAAACTAACTAACAACTAATTGTTTAAAACAGAATCACTTGAAATTTAATAAATATATCGTCTCATTATTTCATTCCCTTAGAAAAAATCCTACGGTTGTCAATATTGTTGCCGTTGCTACGGTAACTTTAATGGTTAAGGGCTTTGGTTTTTATAAAGAAATTGTAATAGCTAGTAATTTTGGGCTTTCAGAACTATTGGATACGTTTTTAATAGCGGCCTTAGTTCCTGGTTTTATTTATCAGGTGTTTTTGGGTGCTTTTAAATCTGTGTTTATTCCAAATTATATTATGGAACAAAAAACAGATAGGTCCATAAGTTCTTTTCAAGCAACAAGTTTTATTATAACTATTTCCACTACTGCATTTTTTATGGTTTTGGCTTTTTTGTTTACAAATACTTTTTTGGACATTTTTTTTCCAAACCACACAGAATCATATTATCAACTAATCAAAGTTCAATTCTTTTATTTACTTCCCTGTATCTTGTTTTGGGGGTTGTCCTCTTTGTTAAGTGGCTTACTAAACATTTACGACGAATTTAAATACTCTACAATTTACCCTGTATTTACCTCCATTTCTATTTTAATATTTTTAATGTTTTTTAAAGATATTTTTCAAGAAAAAGTCCTCGCCATAGGCATGTTAGTAGGTTCTGTATTAGAGTTTTTGTTTTTAGTTATAGTATCTAAATCTAAAAATATCATCCATATAAGTAAGCCCAACTTTAAAACTGAAGGAACAAAGTTGATGTTTAGTCAGTTACCAGCCAAGGTGAGTTCGGGATTTTTAACAGGATTAATTCCGATTACCGATCAGTTTTTTGCAGCACAACTTATTGTAGGTTCTATTGCGGCGTTAAATTATTCTTTTAAAATTCCTGCTTTCTTTACAGCTATTGTGGTTTTGGCTTTATCTAGGGTTTTATTACCGCATTTCTCAAAATTAATTACAGAAAATAAGGAGGAAGCTGCAAACCAATTAAACCGTGTATTAAAATTTGTATTTATCTCTTTAGTGTTAATTATTATTCCAATTATTTTGTTTTCAGATCATATTATTCATTTAATTTTTGAAAGAAATGAGTTCACTCCAGAAAACACGTTATTGGTTTCTAAACTACAGGTAGTTCTTTTAATTGGTGCCCCATTTTATATTTGCGACAATATTGTTGTTCAATACCTTACCAGTCTTAATAAAAATGCTTTTATGGCCTATGTTTCCTTGGGAAGCATGCTTTTGAACATTCTTTTAGATTATTTATTTATGATTTGGTACGGAATTTACGGACTTGTGCTTTGTACAACCACCATATATATAGTTAGAAGTTTAGTGCTTTATAGTTATGCTAGAAAACAAAACAAGTTGTAAATTACTGAATAAAAAGCATTTAAAAACAGTATATTGTTATACAAATTTTCACCTTATTTAAAAAAGTAGACTGAACTAACTTAATATGAATTTAAAAGAGTTGCAGCCTTTTTATAGGCCATTATCGAGATCATCTAATTTTGATTATAAATTCACAGTTTTTACACCTGTTTTCAATCGAGCAAAAACTGTTAATCGTGTATTTAGCTCTTTGGAAAGTCAAACTTTCACAGATTTTGAGTTTTTGATAATTAATGATGGTTCTGAAGATCATTCACACGAGGTAATACAAGAACTAATAAATAAATCGAACTTAAATATTCGTTATATTAATAATGCTAAAAACCGTCATAAAATGGCTTGTTTAATGCAAGCCGTGAAGTTGGCGAGAGGTGAGTTTTTCATAACCTTGGATTCCGATGACGAATGCGTTGAAAATGCTTTAGAGGTTTTTTTAAAGAGATACCAAAGTATTCCAAAAGAAAAACTTTCTAAAATAAGTGGGGTTACAAGTTTATGTAAGGATCAAAACCACAATCTTATTGGAGAAAAATTTAAAGAACAACCACTATTTAGTTCTTCTTTTAAAAACAGACTTAATGATTTAGACCTTTCTGAAAAATGGGGATTTACCAAAACCGATATTTTAAGAGGGATTTCCATTAACCCTGAAATATTTTCACAAGGTTATATTCCCGAAGGAGTTTTATGGAACTTAATAGCAAAGCATCATTATAAAATTTTGTACACAAACGACGTTTTAAGAATTTATTATTTAGACACAGAAAACAGTACATCAAATGAAAACCAAGGAAAGAATGCCTTGGGAATGATAATTTTTTCAATGAGTATGCTTAATTGGTTCCATGAAGAATATTTTTGGAAAAACCCTAAAATGTTTTTGTTTAGAATTTACGCACTGTTAAGAGCTGCAAACTTTTTAAAATATAAAAGGCAAGACTATATAAAGGCAATAGATTCAAACATGATAAAACTAATAATTAATATATGCTGGCCATTTAAAAAAATGTTTGTTAGGTAGTACATAACATCTCGGTTTATTTAAACTGAATTCGCTATAATCATGAAAATATTTAAATACTTTTTACTCTCCATTATTTTATTAAAGTTATCCTCATTTGGTTTAACTTATTTTGGCACTACTGTAGGAAGTCTATTAAACTCCTTATTATTTAGCTGCCTATTAGTTTATTATTTTCTAAGCACCAAACCCAAATTACCGTTGGTTTTCATTGTTTTAGGGCTTGTCTATTTTTTAATTTCAGGATTAAACTATAGTGGGGTATTAAGAGATTATTTTATGGATTTTATAAAATATTTTATTTTCATCCTTGGGGTAAGCAGCCTGACAAAAGACACCAGCACAAACGAATTAAGCGTATTTGCATTTATTGGCGCGATGAGTGTTTTAGTCAATGCAGTTATATTCTCTACACCATATGGGCGTTATGGAGGGTTTTACATCAATCCTAACGATGCAGGTTTAGTTTGCTTAATTGCTTTCTCCTTAACTTTTTATGTTGAACATATTGTTTTAAAGTTATTCTTGCAATTGTTACTAGTTACAGCCGGAATCATGACACTTTCCAGGTATTTTATTTTAATACTTATTCTAGTTAATTTAATTGCGGTTATATCCCATAAAAAAAATAGCCTAGGTTTAATTACTGGAACTATTGGTATTGTTGTGGTATTGACCCTATCGAGTCTGTTTAATCTCAACACTACTAGGTTTGTCGCATTTAAAAGTGTTTTTGGCAATGAAGAAATTGAAACAAGAACTATTTCAGAAGGTTCAAGAAGTGAAACTTGGGCACTTTATAAAGATGTTATTTTAAAAAACCCAGTATCAGGAATAGGCTATAAAGCTTTACACGGCGAACAAATTAGTAACTACAGTAACGTAAAGGTAAATGTAGGCGTACACAACACGTACTTAATGGCTATTGGAGAATCCGGAATAATTACCTTTTTACTGTTTATTCTTATATATATATCACTAATTATAAGGAGTGTTAAACATTTAAAGTCAAATCCAGAATATGCTTGTATAGCAGCTGTTTTGACTACTTATCTTTTAGTATCTCATAATTATTTTGACAATTATTTTGTCTTATTTACTTCTGTTTGGCTTTATCAAAGAGTTAAAAAATCACCTTATTCTTTCGATCAGATTGAGGAGGAAGAAGAATTTAAACCCAACAACATTTTAAATCCTTAAAACTATGTGCGGAATTTACGGAACAACAATTTCTTATAACAAAACTCAAATTCAAGAAAAACTTGAACGAACAAATTTTAGAGGCCCCGACAAATTGAAATTTGATCATTTTGGAAAAGAAAATCAAGTTACATTTGGACACAACCGTTTAGCTATTATAGATTTAGATGAACGTTCAAATCAGCCCTTCACTTATCAAGATCATATTCATTTAGTTTTTAATGGTGAAATTTATAATTTTATGGATATTAAAAACACCCTAAAACAAAAAGGCTACGAGTTTCGCACAACAAGTGATACTGAAGTAATTTGCGCGGCGTACTTAGAGTATGGGGAAGCATGTGTGGATCACTTTAATGGCATGTTTGCTTTTGTGATTTACGATGAAATAAAGAATTTGTTTTTTGGTGCAAGAGATCGATTAGGACAAAAACCTTTTCATTATTATCACAATGGAAAAGAGTTTGAATTTGCTAGTCAAATTTCAAGTATTCAAATGCACCATTCCAACCTTACTATTTCGAAAAAGTCAATATCATTATACTTTGCTTGGGGAGTAATCCCTGACCCATACTCTATTTTCAACGAAATAAAAAAGCTTCGTGCAGGACATTCTTTTATTTTTAATTTAGATACAGGCGAATTCAAAGAGAAGACTTATTGGGATATTGATTACAAAGGTGAAAATAAATTTAAAGGAACTTTTGATGACGCTGTAAATAAATTAGACCACACTCTAAAAGATGCTGTTAAAATCAGATTGTTTGCCGACGTCCCTGTAGGCATTTTTCTATCAGGTGGTGTTGACTCTTCTCTTGTAGCCGCTTTAGCTACAAAAAGCACTAATAGTAAAGTAAAAACTTTTTCTGTAAAATTTAGAGAAGAAGGTTTTGATGAAAGTGTTTATGCACAACAAGTAGCAGACCATTTAAAAACTGATCATCATGTTATTGAATGTAATTATGAAGAAGGCAAAGAACTAATAAAAAACATTTGTCATTATTATGATGAACCTTTTTCTGATTCCTCAGCTATACCCTCTATGCTACTTGCAAAATATACACGAGAAAAAGTAACTGTAGCCCTTTCTGGTGATGCCGGCGACGAAAGTTTTATAGGATACCACAGATATAATTGGATTAAAAAAGGACAAAGAATAAACATGTTACCTTTATTTTTTAGAAAGTTTTGTGGAAAAATTTTAAATCTTTCATCTAATTACAGGTTAAAAATAATTGCAAAAGCCATTACCTATAAAAACACGAATGATGTCTATTTAGCATCCATGAGTCAACTTGATGCTTCATGGATAAAAAGCGATGTAAATTTTTACGATTTAGAAGAACTAAAATACATCAACCATAAGAAGAAAAATTTATTCGAACGTATTTCCGATTTTGATTTGAAATCCTATCTTATTTGGGACATCAATACCAAAGTAGACAGAGCCACTATGGCGTTTTCTTTAGAGGCAAGATCTCCTCTTCTAGATTATAGGGTTGTTGAATTTGCTAGATCCTTACCTACTTCATTTAAATTTAAAGGAAAAAACCAAAAACGAATTTTAAAAGAAGTACTATATCAATACGTGCCAAAGGAAATTTTTGATAGACCTAAGTCAGGTTTTGGAATTCCACTATCACACTGGTTTAGGACAGATTTAAGGGACTTTGTGCTTTCAGAATTAAGCGAGGA
>NZ_DATGNR010000040.1:0-2151 GCF_035306605.1 Xanthomarina sp.
AATTTTATAACTTTGAAAGAATTCATGGTGGATTGGGTTATTTATCACCACTCAAATATCTAAAGAAAATAGGGGTTAATTGTGATAATTTAATCCATGAATAGGTAGAAAAAAGTGTCCAAGTTTTAGCGTTTAAGCCACAATTCTTTATAATATTTTATAGATTACCTTGAGTAAAACACAGCTAAGCTATTTTATCAAAGATAAAAGCTGTCTAAAACTTAAAATTAACTATATCTTAAAAATGCTTATGATATCTATGTGGTTTATTATTTTGTGGTTTTTACTACCAATAAAGTTTAAACCACCTCAATTAGTTAAAACACATAAAATGAAAAAATCATTAATCATCTTATTACTGTTTATTGTAGGGATTTCCAATGCTCAAAACATCAAAGTTCAGGGAATTGTAACCGATAGTTTGGGAACAGCTATTGAAATGGCAAACATAATGGCTGTCAATCTTGATTTAGATAAAATGGACGGCTACAGCATTACCGGAGAGAAAGGTCAATATGCATTGAACTTAAAACCTAATTCTAATTATCAGTTAAAAGTCAGCTATTTAGGTTTTAGTCCAAAAACGGTGGACGTAATCACAAAAACCGAAGACCTTACCTTACCTATTGTTTTGTCGGGCGGAGAAACGCTTTTAGACGAAATCGAAATTGTACATCAAATGCCGGTTTCAATAAAAGGCGATACCATTGTTTACAACGCAGATTCCTTTACGAGCGGAACAGAACGAAAGCTTGGAGATATTCTGAAAAAGTTACCTGGAATTGAAGTAGATGATGACGGAAATGTAAAAGTAGAAGGAAAAGGCGTACAAAAACTGATGATAGAAGGAAAAGACTTTTTTGACGGAGATACCAAATTGGGTGTCAATAACATTCCGGCAGATGCTGTGGACAAAGTGGAAGTTTTAAGAAATTACAACGAAAATGATCAATTGCGTTCTGTTACCGACAATCAGGATAATCTGGCAATGAACATTAAACTGAAAGAAGGGAAAAAGAACTTTTGGTTTGGCGATATTTCGGTTGGTGCAGGCGCAAGTCCTAAAGATGGACGCTATGTTGTAAATCCAAAACTGTTTTATTACAGTCAAAAATACAGTCTTAATTTTATTACCAATCTTAATAATACCGGCGAACAACCAATGAGTTTTAGTGATTATTTCCGGATGTCGGGCGGTTTTAAGAACCTTGCACGAGGCTCCAGTCTTTCACTTTCGGGTAATGATTTGGGAATTCCATTAATGCCTAATAATATGGCTAAAGAAGTAACGAATCGTTTTGGTGCAGCAAATTTTAGTTATAATCCAACAAAAGAATGGACGATCAGTGGTTTTGGAATTATTTCTGACAATAAAACCGATATGGAAAACTGGAGCAGAAATCAAATCCTGAATACAGAAACCGGCGAAATTCTAACTACACAGGAATCAGACACAAACAATAGGTTGAAATCTGAAATGACGATGTTGAAATTAAGTTCAAATTATAAACCAAACCAAAAAGTAACTTTTGATTACGACGTTTTTTTTAAGAAATCGAAACAAACAGAAGACTACCACTTACAAACACAGGTATCTCCCAATACAGAACAAAGTCAGGAAATTACTACTTTTAAAAAGCAAAATCCTGTTTCCTTCAATCAAAATATCGGTTTGTATTATGCACCAGACAACAAAAATGTTTTTGCGTTTGAGGCACAACATCTGTATCAGGACGAAGATCCGTTTTACAATGCCAATTTAGCCACACAACCTTTTGATCTGGCAGGATACATAGACGGACAATTACGACAAAACATTTATCAGGAACGTTTTTTAAAAACCAATAAGATCGATGCAAAAGCAGACTATTATTACGCTTTAACAAAAAAATCAAATCTAAACATCACGCTTGGAAATACCTATTCTTACCAGAATTTTAATTCGCATATTTTCCAGATTTTAGACAACGGAACGCAAAATGATTTAACTTCTCCAGAATTAAACAATCGGGTTTCTTATGCTTTTAATGATATTTATTTAGGATTGCGATATAAATTTATCACAGGAAAATTCACGTTTAATCCCGGAATTACCGCTCATTCCTATTCGATGGAAGACACACAATCTGGCAATGCTAACCACAGAACTTT
>NZ_DATGNR010000041.1:0-19536 GCF_035306605.1 Xanthomarina sp.
TAATTACAATTTAATATTGAAACATTTAGTTCTTTGTACATATGCTTAACAGAAGACACATTAGAATAAAAGTCATGCAAACTATTTATTCCTTTAAAGGAGGAGAAAGCGATAGTTTTGATAAAGAACAAAGATTCTTAATCCACAGTTTAGATAATATATACAACCTATATTTATTATTAATCTCTTTACTTATCGAGGTTCAGAAAAAAGCTGAAGACCACGCAGAAAAAACTAGTAAAAAACTTTTAGCGACTGCCAAAGACAAAAATTTTAACAAAAAGCTAGTAAACAATGAAGTGCTTTTAATGTTAAAAAATAATGTGTTGCTGTTAGATGAATTAGAGCAAAGAAAAATATCTAATTGGGAACTAGATTCTGAGTATGTAGATATTATTTTCCGCGAAATTTTAGCTAGTGATTTGTATGAGCAATATATGCAGACTACAACATCAACCTTTAAAGAAGATAAAGATTTTGTTGTAGATGTTTTTACAGATATTGTTGCGCCTAACGATAAACTTTATGATTATTTAGAAGATAAAAATTTAACTTGGTTGGACGATTTACCAGTTGTAAATACAGCTATCTTAAAACTTCTTCGAAAAGTTAAGCCGCAATCAGCTTCTGCGCATTTTGTACCGAAATTATATAAGGATTTGGATGATAAGGAATACGCAGTAGATTTGTTTAAAAAAACACTTTTAAACCAATCTAAATTCTCAGCTATCATAGAAGAGAAAACTCAAAACTGGGATGCAGAAAGAATAGCAAGTTTAGACACAGTATTGTTAAAAATGGCTATTTGTGAAATCCAAAAATTCCCATCTATTCCTGTTAAAGTAACAATTAACGAATATTTAGAAATAGCTAAAGAATATTCTACACCTAAAAGCAGCATTTTTATAAATGGAATTTTAGATAAGCTTATTAAAGAATATCAAGAAAGCGATACTTTAAATAAAACCGGAAGAGGGTTGATGTAGTTAGAAATTATTACTACTTTTACACATTAAATAAAAAAATAAATTAAAAATGAAAAAAGCAATTTTGGGGCTATCTGCTCTATGTTTAATAGCATTTTCGTCTTGTAAAGAAGATGCTTCAAAAAAAATCAATGAAGAGAACGTTGCAGTAGCGGCGGAAAGAGACGCAAACTCTTCAAAATTTCCTGTTATTACTTTTGATAAAAAAGAACATGATTTTGGTGAAATTGAGGCTAGACAGAATGTTGAAACAGTTTTCAATTACACAAATACAGGGGAGTCTCCTTTAGTAATTACAGATATTAAAAGTTCATGTGGATGTACTGTTCCTCAAGATTGGAGCAAACAACCATTAAACCCAGGTGAATCTGGACATTTTACTGTACAATTTAACGGAACAGGAGCAAATAAAGTATCTAAAACAGTAACTATTACTGCTAATACAGAATCAGGTACAGAAACAGTTAGGATTTCTGCTTTTGTTAAACCAGATCCAAACAAAGCAGTTACTCCAGCTCAAGCTCAAACTCCAATGGGAGCGCCAGCTGCTGTGAAATCAAGTACACAACCAGGACACGAAGGTCATAACCACGATTAATTAAATGGGAGAAGGAATTAGTAGCTTTTTGCCGTTTATTTTAATGTTTGCCGTTGTGTATTTCTTTATGATTGCACCGCAAATGAAACGTCAAAAACAAGAAAAAAAGTTCGCTGCCGAATTAAAACGTGGCGATAAAGTAATTACTAAAAGTGGTATGCATGGTAAAGTTGTAGAACTTAACGATGCTGATGATAGCTGTGTTATTGAAACATTAGCTGGAAAAATCAAATTCGATAAATCTGCAATTTCAATGGAAATGAGTAAGAAATTGAATGCACCTGCTGTTGAAGCGAAAAAGTAATTTACTCAATCTATATTTATAAAAAAAGTCACTCATGTTTTGAGTGACTTTTTTATTTTCAATATGTTTTTGTTCTGAATTTTTCCTTTGATAGAAGGTAGGTTGATATGAAACAGTCAGTTCAATTAAACAAATCCTTAATTTTTTTATATGGAATTGTACTTATTATTGCTTAGCAATTTTTGTACTTATCGTGTAGTCCTATCCCTTTTAATACCATAGGTTTTATTTTTTCTAGCCTTGATAGTTTAGTAGCTTCCCGTTTAGCCGAATCAATGTGTTCACAGTATTCACGTTGTTTTCCTGGTGTTAACAGGTTAAAGGCTTCAAAAAAAGCAGGGTCAGCTTTCAACTCCTTTTTTAACTCTTGTGGAATAATTACCGTTTTCCCTTTTCTTTCAGGTTTTATTTCTTTGCCTAATTTTTGGTTTTCTATTGCTTCCTTTATATAACTTAATACAACATTTTTATCAATGTCTTGAATAGAATGAAAACGCATTTGCCTTAATCCCTTGGTTGTTTTTTGGGCTTGTTCCAAAAGTTGTTTTTTATCTTTTAAAAACACCCCATTAAAAAACCAAATACCAAAATGGTTTTTAAAGGCACCTATGGCCAATACCTTTTTTCCTCCTAATTCATAAGTAGGAGCATTCCATTTAAGAGTTTCTTCTAGCTCTGTAGAATTTATAATCTGTCTTAATGTTACTAAAGCTTCATGAAAATGATGGTTGTTTTCTATATACTCTTCAACAGAATTTGCTTTTTTCATAGTAAACTTAATCTTTAGTTTTAAACATTATTAATTTTCCTACATTACATTTAGTTGATATTAGATACCTAACTAAAATTGTCATCTTTGCAGCTAGAAGAAACTTATAATGGTTTATTATATTTCTTTTTGAGCTGTTAACTCAGCTATTTTACAAATAACCTCCGTAGCCTTTATAATACTTTCAACAGGAACATACTCATATCTTCCATGGAAGTTGTGTCCTCCTGCAAAAATATTCGGACAAGGTAAGCCCATATAACTTAGTTGAGATCCATCAGTACCTCCACGAATAGCTTTAATTAAAGGTTTTATACCTACTTGTTTCATAGCTTCTTCAGCTATATCTACAATATGCATAACAGGCTCTACCTTTTCTTTCATATTGTAGTACTGATCTTTTATTTCAATACTTACAACCTCTCTTCCATATTGTTCATTAATATCGTTCGTTAATTTTTGCATCATTTCTTTTCTTGCTTCAAAATGTTGCATGTCATGGTCACGAATTATATACTCCAAAACGGTTTCTTCAACTTCTCCATTAATGGAATATAAATGGAAAAACCCTTCGTATCCTTCTGTATGTTCAGGAGTTTCAAGTCTTGGTAAAGAATTTATAAATTCAGTAGCAATGTACATGGAGTTAATTAGTTTTCCTTTTGCATAACCAGGATGAACAATTTTCCCTTTAATTTTTACCACTGCTCCAGCGGCATTAAAGTTTTCATATTCTAATTCCCCAACTTGGCTACCATCCATGGTGTAAGCCCAATCTGCTCCAAATTTTTCAACATCGAATTTGTGTGCACCACGACCAATTTCTTCATCAGGAGTAAATCCAACTCGTATTGGACCATGTTTAATTTCTGGATGATTGATTAAATACTCCATAGCTGAAACTATTTCAGTAATTCCTGCTTTATCATCGGCTCCTAAAAGAGTTGTGCCATCGGTAGTTATTAAGGTTTGGCCTTTGTACATTAATAAGTCTTCAAAATAATCTGGAGACAATACAATGTTTTGTTCTTCATTTAAAACAATGTCTTTACCATCGTAATCATCAACAATCTGTGGTTTAACATTAGCTCCCGTAAAATCCGGTGAAGTATCGAAATGAGATATAAAGCCAATAGTTGGAACTTCATGATCTACATTGCTTGGTAAAGTTGCCATAATGTATGCGTTTTCATCAATGCTCACATCGTGCATTCCAATAGTTTTTAATTCTTCAGCCAATTTATTGGCTAAGTCCCATTGTTTTTCAGAACTAGGAGTTGTGTCGCTCTTAGGGTCTGATTCTGTATCAATGGTTACATAGCTTATAAATCGGTCTATAATATGTTGTTTCTCTATCATTTGAATAGTTTTTTATTAAAGAAAAATATATGTTTTTTGGATTTTCAAAAATACCAATAATTTATAAAACTAATGTTAGCATTTTTAATCAAATGAATAGTATTTTTGCCCAACAACGCAACTACTATGTATAAGTTATTGATAAGACCGATCTTTTTTCTTTTCGATCCAGAAAAAATTCATCATTTTACTTTTTCCTTACTTCGGTTTGTAAGTAAGATTCCTTTATTTCCTAACGTTTTAAGAAGTTTGTATTTAGTTGAAGACAAACGATTAGAGAGAAACTTATTTGGATTAACTTTTAAAAATCCTGTTGGTCTAGCTGCTGGTTTTGATAAAGATGCCAAGCTGTACAGCGAATTGGGAAATCTTGGTTTTGGTTTTGTAGAAATAGGAACTTTAACCCCGAAAGCTCAAGACGGAAACCCCAAAAAACGCTTGTTTAGGCTAAAATCAGATTCCGCCATAATAAATAGAATGGGGTTTAACAATGGAGGGGTGAAAGAAGCTGTTGAGCGCTTGAAAAAAAACAAAAATGTTTTAATAGGTGGAAATATTGGCAAAAATAAAATAACACCAAATAATGAAGCTGTAGAAGATTATAAAATTTGCTTTCATGCTTTGTTTGATTATGTAGATTATTTTGTTGTGAATGTAAGTTCACCAAACACTCCAAATCTTAGGGAACTTCAAGATAAAGAACCTTTAACAAAACTTCTACAAGTTTTAAAAGATGAAAATGTTAGAAAGAATAAGCAGAAGCCTATACTATTAAAAATAGCACCTGATTTAACGGATAGTCAATTGTTGGATATAATTGATATTGTTAATGATACTAAAATTGATGGTGTTATAGCTACAAATACAACTATCTCTAGAGAAGGTTTAACAAGTAAAAATAAAGAAGAAGTTGGAGGTTTAAGTGGTAAACCATTAACAAGTCGTTCTACAGAAGTTATTCGTTTTTTGTCTGAAAAAAGTAATAAAGCATTTCCAATTATTGGAGTAGGAGGGATTCATTCAGCAAACGATGCGTTAGAGAAATTAGATGCAGGAGCAGATTTAATTCAACTATATACTGGGTTTATTTACGAAGGACCAAAATTGATTAAGGATATTAATAAGGCTATTTTAAAAAGGAGATAAGTTTGTAGCATTCGTTCCATGTTATTATGATAGAAACACTAATTTCATTTTCTTTAGCAACCTTAGCATTGGCCATTTCCCCTGGACCAGACAATATTTATGTGCTTACCCAATCTTTAGTAAATGGGACAAAAAGTGGAATTGCAACAACAGCAGGTTTAATTAGTGGTTGCATTGTTCACACAACACTATTGGCATTTGGGATTTCTGCAATTATTACGGCTTCCGAAGAAATATTTTATGGAATTAAAATTTTGGGGGCCTGTTATTTGTTTTATCTAGCATATAAAGTTTATAAGAGTGATGAAAATATTTCCTTAATAGGTAATGCTCCAAAGAAATCATATTTTCAATTATTTAGAACAGGAGTAATCATGAATTTGTTAAATCCCAAAGTCATGATTTTCTTTTTAGCATTTTTCCCGGCTTTTCTTTGGAATAAAGAAGGAAATACTGTTATTCAATTTTATGTTTTAGGAATCACCTTTATGCTTGTTTCATTTCTTACTTTTAGTAGTATTGCCCTAATGGCAGGACGGATTTCTACAGTTATTTTACAGAAAAGGGGAATAGGGTATTTCTTAAAATGGCTTCAGATTTTGGTTTTTGTAGGTATAGCTCTTTATATAATTACAACTTAAACTTCTCAAAATCACTCATCCATATTTGGTTTGTATTTTTTAATTCTTTAATTAAGCTTGGATTTTATATTATTAAATGTAAATTAGTAGTTAACCAAGCTAATAATTTATTATGAAAAAAATAATATTTCTAACAGGAATTGCTTTTGTACTTTTCTCTTGTAATTCAGGTAGTAAAGAGTCTTCAGGAATGGGTTCTGAAATTGAATCTACAAAGAAAATTAAAGCAATCAACAATGTATCTTACGATTGTTTAAAAAAACACCAAGACGACTATCAATCGCTACTGACTAAGGAGGAAATGGCTTCGGTTTACCCAATAGACTTTACCAATGCAAAGGAAGAGCTGCGAGCAGGAAGTTATGGTGAATATATTTTTATGTGGCCTAGTGATAGACCAGATGTAGATTTAGAAATTTCAGGAATGAAAATAAAGAATCCTGATAAAAACACCATGGGTATAAAAAACCTTAAATTTATATCTGATAAAACGGACATGGAATCCGCCATTAGCACCTTTAATATGGCATACAAAGAGCTATCTGATGAGGAGTTGGAAAAAATTCAAGCTAATTTAAATAAGCAGAGCGACGATATTAAAAGTGCTGGAAAAAATCTTATGAAAGTTAGAGCAAGAGTGCATTGGGATTTTGTAGATGATCTTGGATCGAGTGCTTGGTATAAGTGGAATGAAACTTATGGAGGCGAATTAGCTGTGCTTGCTGGAAAAGCCAAGTTTTATATTGTTTTAAAAATAAGTAGTAACCCAAATGAAAACCGAAAGCTGGCAATACAGCTTGCAAATAAGGTTTTAGCAAAATGTGAGTAGTTTATTAGTGGACTTTTATAAATTAGCATATAAAAGGCCACTATTTTTTAACTGTAAACTTCACCTTTTCAACTGCATTTAGATATAGTCGATAAAAATCTATTTCTTAGGTGTTTTTTTATATAGGAAATATTACTTCTTCAAAGGAATTCTTATCTTTGGGCCGATGCAAGACGTGAAAATTATAGAATGTCCTAGAGATGCCATGCAAGGCATTAGGGATTTTATTCCCACAAAAGAAAAAGTACAATACATCCAGTCGTTACTACGTGTTGGATTCGATACTATCGACTTTGGAAGTTTCGTATCACCAAAAGCCATTCCTCAAATGGTTGATACAGCTCAGGTTTTAGACCAGTTGGACCTTAGTAAAACAAAAAGTAAATTGTTAGCTATTATTGCTAACACTCGAGGCGCTCAAGAGGCTTCAATCCACAAACCTATTGATTATTTAGGTTATCCTTTTTCTATTTCGGAAAATTTTCAAATGCGAAATACGCATAAAACTATTGCCGAATCGGTTATAACTTTAAACGAAATTCTTGAGATTGCCGATAAAACAAATAAGGAAGTAGTTGTTTATATTTCAATGGGATTTGGAAACCCTTATGGCGATCCTTGGGATGTTGATATAGTAGGAGAGTGGACGGAAAAACTATCTAATATGGGCGTTAAAATTCTTTCTCTTAGTGATACTGTGGGGAGCTCAAACCCTGAAAATATCAATTACTTGTTTTCAAATTTAATTCCAAAATACCCAAAAATAGAGTTTGGAGCGCACTTGCACACCACACCAACTACCTGGTTTGAAAAAGTAGACGCAGCTTATAAAGCTGGTTGTAAACGTTTTGATGGTGCTATTCAAGGGTTTGGCGGTTGTCCTATGGCTAAAGACGAGTTAACAGGGAATATGCCTACGGAAAAACTACTATCTTATTTCACTCAAAATAAGGTTTCAGACCTAAATGCTTTAAGTTTTGAGAGCGCTTATAATGAAGCAACCAAAATTTTCTCAATTTACCACTAAATTTTCTCAAGTTTAATTTTCTTGTTTTTAATTAGTTAGAAATTTTGTTTATTTTTTATTTTAAATTAATCTAAATAAGTTTTGTGTATTTAAAATCCTATTCCATTTTTGCCGAATAATTTATTATTTATAACTAATCTAAATAGAATATTATTTAAATAAACAAAAAATGAAAAATATATTATCGGTAGTAGCCTTGTTAATTTCAGCTATTACTTTTTCCCAAACCGTTCCAGATTCATTATATACAAACCCCAAACAACAAGAGAATTCCGCTCAGAGAATTTTGTCTGGTAATATAAGCTCGGGTGTTACTGTAGGTGGATATGGAGAAATAACATATAACCAGCCAGAAGGAGATAACGGAGAACTTGATGTTCAACGTTTAGTTTTATTATTCGGTTATAAGTTTAATGATAAAGTACAATTTGTGACAGAAGTTGAATTCGAACACGTGAATGAAGTTTTTGTTGAACAAGCTTTTTTACAATACAGTTTAACAGATAATCTAAATCTTCGTGGTGGTTTAATGATTGTTCCAATGGGAATTATTAATGAGTATCATGAACCTACAACTTTTAATGGTGTAGAGCGACCAAGTATGGACAAGAGTATTGTTCCAAGTACTTGGAGAGAAATTGGAGTTGGTGTAGCAGGTACCTTAGATGATGCTTCATTACGTTACCAAGCTTATGTTTTTACTGGATTTACTTCGGTGAATGGATCTAAACTTTTAGGAGGAAAAGATGGTTTAAGAAGTGGAAGACAAAAAGGAATACAATCTACGGTAGATTCGCCTAACTTTTCTGCTAAACTAGATTACTATGGATTACCAGGTTTACGTTTAGGATTATCTGGTTATGTTGGTCGTTCTCAAGCTGAAGATGATGTAGAAGAGCTTGAAGGTTCTAGCGTTGGTTTAACCATGGTTGGTTTAGATGCTCGTTATGCCTACAAACGTTTTGCAGCTCGTGGACAATTTGTTTATTCTGGTTTGTCTGATACGGAAGCGTATAACGAATTGTATTACGACTTAGAAACAGACCCTACTAAAGGTTTAGGTAGTGCTATGCAAGGTTGGTATTTGGAAGGATCTTATAATTTATTGCCTTTAACAAAACAACAGCAACTATATGCTTTCGCTCGTTACGAAGAATATGATACAAACGCATCGGTAGAAGGAAATTTATTAGTAAATGACGCTTTTAATAGGAGTGAGTGGACTTTAGGTTTATCATATAAAATAGCACCAGGAGCCGTTCTAAAGGGAGATTATCAATTTAAAAGTGATGCAGCAAATAACAGTCTTCCAAATCAATTAAATTTTGGTATTGGAGTCTGGTTTTAATAAAATCATTTAATTTTTATTTGTCAGATAGCTAGAGGTGATTTTTTTTTCTCTCTAGCTATTTTGGCACTTTAGTTGTTATCACTAAACATTTAAATATCTTTGTAGCATGAATTTGAAATACACCATTATTCTTCTTGTTTTTATAACACTTCAAGTTATTGGGTTGCCTAAAAATATTCAGAAAAAAGTTGATAAAGAAATAGTTGATACCTTTCAAATATCAGCTTTTAAGCTTGACCCTTTTATTATTTCAAAAGATGTTGCCGCTGGTTTACCTTCTGAGTTTAATGTAGACAACTTTTTTAAAATTCATGCCAGTAATAAATTAATCGGTTATGCTTATGTATCTAAAGCTCCAAGTAAAACGGACGAATTTGATTACTTAGTATTATTAGACCCTAAACTTGTTGTTTTAAATTCAAAAGTTTTGGTGTATAGAGAAGATTACGGTGGAGAAATTGGAAGTAAACGTTGGTTAAAACAATTTATAGGAAAAACCCAAAACGACGATTTACGATATGGTGATAACATCATGGCGATTTCCGGGGCTACTATTTCTGTACGATCCATGACCACTGCTATGAACAATTTGTTGAAATCGCTTAAAATTCTTCATTCTAAAGACATTATTTAATATGCAAATCAACGGCTTAATATATACCTTTCCTAAAGAAATAAAACTCTTAATTGCTGCTTTTATAATTGTATTAAGTGTTGGTTTTTATACGGGACTACTCTTTGTAGGAGAGACAGCAACACCTAATCCTCATGGTATTGAAGAACAGTATTTAGGAAATGAAAACAATGAAGATGCCCTTGTTATGAAGTTTAAAAAAAGCGAGCAAGAAATGCTTACTTTGGTTCATAATCATATATTATCAATGTCTATTATTTTCTTTTTAGTTGGTATAATATTAAGTACAACCAAATTAAATAAGCAATTAAAATTGTTTTTAATAGCAGAACCTTTCTTGTCTGTCCTTCTTACTTTTGGAGGTCTATATTTACTTTGGTCAGGACTTTTATGGATGAAGTATATAGTTATGATTTCAGGGATATTAATGACACTTACCTTTACATTATCTATAGTAATAATTTTAAAACAATTATTAATTTCAAAAAACTGAAAGTTTAGATTATTCTTGTAAATTTATGCTTCATCCAACCAATATGAAGTCATATTTATTTTTACTAATATTCACCATAACAACCTTAGGCTATTCAAAGGAATATCAAAGTTTAAAAAGTTATCAAGAAGAATCAGGTAAGAATCAATTAGGACCATCCGACTGGTTACGCAAAGACAGAAAAAGCAATAGCTTGGTTTGGCAACAAGCAAATATTTATAACCTCCAGCATAATCTTCCTCTAGAGTATCAAACCATTCAACAACGAACAGATTTCTATCTATGGCTTTATAATTCCTTGGATGAAAGAAACCTTCAGGTGGTCTGGCCAAAAATGGCTTATTTTATTTCCAATAAACTAAAAATCACACAATCATTTCCTTTTAATATTTTTATAAGAAAGG
The DNA here is from genome assembly GCF_035306605.1 of Xanthomarina sp. NCBI lineage: Bacteria > Pseudomonadati > Bacteroidota > Flavobacteriia > Flavobacteriales > Flavobacteriaceae > Xanthomarina > Xanthomarina sp. The sequence continues at coordinate 10,542 of NZ_DATGNR010000041.1, forward strand.
AGGTGAAACTCTATGCTGTTAAAGGAAGTAATACGGTTTTTGTTAAAGCTTTTGAAAAAATTAAAACACTATTTTTTTCAGAAAAAACTTTAACGGTAAAAGAAGCTTATTTATGGGATGAAGTTTTAATTCGAAAAGAGCAGCACGATTGGTTACAAGATATCTATACTGAAATTGATGCGAAAACTTTAAGAACCATTGATAGAATGGCAAAAGGAAAAGGAGTATATAGGTTGATAGTACCCAAAGAAGTAGCTTTTTCCGGGGATTTATCCGATAAAGAAAATCGCTATCAATACGCATTAAACACATTGCGTCCGTATTGCCAAGAAAAATATAAATAATTTAAGAAAAACTTGAAACTATTTTCCCTATAAATATTGTACATTTGCATGCAATTATATACCTAATTGCAACATGACAGCACACGAAAACAAAATTGTAGGAGAAGGTTTAACCTACGACGACGTCCTTTTAATTCCAGCTTTTTCAGAAGTCTTACCTCGAGAAGTTAATATACAAACAAAATTTACTAGAAATATTACCATCAATATTCCAATAGTTTCTGCAGCTATGGATACGGTAACAGAAAGCGCTATGGCTATTGCTATGGCTCGTGAAGGAGGAATTGGTGTACTTCATAAAAATATGTCCATTGCCAAACAAGCCAATGAAGTAAGAAAAGTAAAGCGTGCCGAAAGTGGACTAATTACAGATCCAGTAACACTTACTACCGATGCAAAAGTTATAGATGCTAAACAAAGTATGGCTGAACATAGTATTGGAGGTATACCAATTGTGGATAATGAAGGTACTTTAAAAGGAATCGTAACCAATAGAGATTTGCGGTTTGAAAAAATTGGAGAACGACCTATTGTTGAAGTTATGACCAGAGAAAGGTTGGTAACTGCTCCAGTTGGAACTTCCTTACAGCAAGCTGAAGTTATTTTGCAAGAACACAAAATTGAAAAACTTCTAATTGTTGATGATGAATTTAAATTAGCCGGTTTAATTACTTTTAGAGATATAACAAAACTTACCCAGAAACCTAATTCTAATAAAGATATTTACGGACGATTACGAGTAGCTGCAGCTTTAGGGGTTACTGCCGATGTAGTTGAACGTACCGAAGCTTTGGTTAAGTCTGGAGTAGATGCCGTAATTATTGACACTGCACACGGACATACTAAAGGTGTGGTAGATGTATTGAAAAAGGTAAAAGCTAAGTTCCCAGAGTTGGAAGTTATTGTAGGAAATATAGCTACAGCAGCGGCAGCTAAGTATTTAGTTGAAGCCGGTGCCGATGCTATTAAAGTTGGAATAGGTCCTGGTTCTATTTGTACTACTCGAGTAGTAGCAGGAGTTGGTTACCCACAATTTTCAGCTGTATTAGAGGTGGCTTCAGCTATTAAAGGGTCTGGCGTGCCAGTAATTGCTGATGGAGGAATTCGTTATACCGGAGATATTCCGAAAGCAATAGCTGCAGGAGCAGATTGCGTGATGCTAGGTTCTTTACTAGCAGGAACAAAAGAAAGTCCTGGAGAAACTATAATTTACGAAGGAAGAAAATATAAAGCCTATAGAGGAATGGGGTCTGTTGAAGCCATGAAGGAAGGCAGTAAAGATCGTTATTTCCAAGATGTGGAAGATGATATTAAAAAACTGGTTCCAGAAGGTATTGTTGGTCGCGTACCATACAAAGGAGAGTTGTTTGAAAGCATCCATCAATTTATTGGCGGTTTAAGAGCAGGAATGGGATATTGCGGAGCAAAAGATGTGGAAACTTTAAAGGAAACCGGACAGTTTATTAAAATAACTGCCTCTGGTATTAACGAAAGTCATCCACATGATGTAACTATCACCAATGAATCACCTAACTATTCTAGATAGTTTGTAATAAGTATCTTATATTTTATTTTATTTTGTAAATTGGATAAAATGATATTATGAAACCTGGAGTAACAACTGATTTTCAAACTGGTCAAGCAGAAATTTTTAAGAATCCAATTTTGGAGCGTTTAACTAAAACAGATCCAATATCAAATATTATAGTTTACGGATTGGTAAATGCTTTATTAATTTACTTGGCTATCGGAGTTATAGGATTAAACGTATGGGCTTTCTTGGGTTTATTTGTATTTGGTTTGTTCTTTTGGACTTTTGCCGAATATATGTTACACCGATATGTGTTTCATTGGGTAACTGAAGCCAAATGGTCTCAAAGATTTCACTTTATTATGCATGGCGCTCATCATAGTTTTCCTGCAGATAAAGATAGGTTGTTAATGCCACCAGTACCGGGAATAATAATGGCTTCTTTCTTATTTGGAATATTTTATATTGTTTTCTGGATAGTTGGATATACACCTTTAGTTTATGGCTTTTTCCCAGGGTTTTTTATAGGTTATTTATTGTACTCTTTTGTGCACAGAGCAACGCATGTAATGCGTCCTCCTAAACGTTTCAGGGATTTATGGCATCATCATAGTTTACATCACTACAAATATCCTGATAAAGCATTTGGAGTGTCTAATACATTTTGGGATAAAGTGTTCGGAACTATGCCTCCAAAAAAGGAGAATAGAAAAGCCTAGTCACTTTTACTTAAAAAATATTCTTCTATTTTGAAGAAAGTAATTCAAGTAGTTTTTTTACCCCTTTGGTAGCTGTTTCAGGAATGATGGTAACCCTTGTATTGCTTACTTTTGCTGGGTTTGGATCTATATAATATATAGGGACGTGATTAGGTACAAAGCTTATTAGTCCTGCAGCTGGATAAACTTGCATAGATGTACCAATAATAACAAGTATATCAGCCGTTTCACAAATATCCATAGCTGGTTCTATCATGGGAACGTCTTCGCCAAACCAAACAATATGAGGTCTTAATTGATGACCTTTTTCACATAAATCTCCTAGATTCAGATCTTTTGTCCACGGCCTGACATCTTCTAGGTTTTTACTGCTTCGTATTTTAAGTAGTTCGCCATGTAAATGGATTATATTGGAACTTCCAGCTCTTTCATGTAGGTCATCTACATTTTGAGTAATAATGCTTACCTCATAATCAGATTCTAAACTAGCTAAAACATTATGAGCTTCATTGGGATTAACCGTTAACAACTGCCTTCGTCTTTCATTATAAAAATTTAAAACCAACTCGGGGTTTTTAGCAAATCCTTGTGGTGAGGCTACCTCCATTACGTTATGACCTTCCCAAAGTCCATTGGCATCTCTAAAGGTTTTAATGCCACTTTCGGCACTTATTCCTGCCCCTGTAAGTACAACCATATGTTTCATTTTGTGAAACTATAAAATTCTACACATAAAATAAAATTTAAATGCTCCCTATGTTCACTTTAAAAATTTGTATTTTATGTGTAATATTACACATCTTTAAATTCTAATTATGAAACTGAACTTAAAACCTTTTGTTCTTCTTATGTCTTTAGTTATACTAACAGCATGTAGTGAAGACGATAATATAACACCTATTCCCTCTAGTTTAACTTCAAAAACTTATTCAATAAGTTCTATTTATGATAACAATGTAGATGGTAGTGCAAAATTTATTAAAAACGACGATGATTCCGTAACTGTTGAATTAAGCCTCACAGGTATTCCAACAGGAAATCCTCATCCAGCTACTATTAATTATAACACAGCTGCAGAAGGAGGAAGTGTAGCAGTTACCTTGGAAACTGTTAATGGGAATACAGGTTTTAGTACTACAACCTTTTCAAACTTAGACGATGGAACCACTATAACTTATGAAGAGCTTTTGAATTTTGATGGATATGTAAATGTGCAGCTGAGCAATTCGCAACCAAATGAAAGTATTGCCCAAGGTGATATTGGACAAAATGTCCTAACTGGAGTTACAAAAACATATATGTTAGCTGAAAAAGATTTACAAGGAACATCGGGATCAGTTATCTTTTCTCAACGTAAAAATGGGGAGGCTCTTGCAATTATACAGATAGTTAATGCTGTAAGTGGCGAAGTTCATCCAGCACACATTCATGATAATACTGCTATTGAAGGTGGGGGTATTGCTTTTACTTTTAATCCTATTGATGGAGATATAGGTATTAGTCAAACCAATGTAGCTAATTTGGACAATGGAGACTCATTTTTGTTTGCAGATATATTAGATTTTGATGGGTATATTAATGTTCATGAAAGTCAAACCAATTTAGGAACAGTGCTTGCTCAAGGAGATATTGGTCAAAATGAATTATCAGGGGTTTCCAAGTCTTATGTTTTAAATGAGGTTGACGTACCAGGAGTAAGTGGTACAGTAACTTTTTATGCAAGGATTAATGGTGAATCTTTGGCAATAATTGTCTTACAAGATACCGTTGCTAATGAAGTGCACCCTGCCTATATTTATGCAAATGATATAACAGCTCCTGGAAATATTCTATTTACTTTTAACCCTGTAAATAGTAATACAGGAATAAGTGAGACAAATGTAGCAACTTTAGATAATGGAGATGCTTTTGTTTATGAGGATATATTAGGTGTTAACGGCCATGTTACTGTGCATTTAAGTGCTACGCAATTAACTACTGTTGTTGCTCATGGAAATATTGGATCAAACATCTAATTAGATAAGTACTCACACTAAAAACCTGATGAGATATTTAGATTTGTTTTTAAAAAGATGGTAGACTTAAAACTTTTAGCATATTTAGAAACCTATTTAACTGAAAATAGGAGGGAACGATTTGATACCGTATTAAACCAAAGAACCAAGCATTTTACCGTTGCTACGGAAGATGTATACCAACTTCATAATACAAGTGCTGTAATTAGAAGTTGTGATGTGTTTGGTATTCAGGAAGTAAATATTGTTGAAGAAAGAAACTCTAAACGTATTGATAGGGAAATTGCCATGGGTGCTCAAAAATGGGTAGACCTAAATAGGTTTCATTCTGTAAAAGAATGTATTGTAGATTTAAAGCATAAGGGGTATCAAATTGTTGCAACCACTCCTCATACAAACGATTGTTTACTTCATGAGTTTGATGTAACAAAAAAATCTTGTTTTTTCTTTGGAAGGGAAACAGAAGGCCTTTCTCAAGAAGTCATCGATCAAGCAGATTGTTACTTAAAAATTCCAATGTATGGATTTACTGAGAGTTTAAATATTTCTGTTTCTGCTGCTATTATATTACAACATGTAACCACTAAATTAAAACGAACTAATATAGATTGGAAACTGACAGTTGAAGAGCAACAAGAAAAACGATTAGATTGGATTAAGAAAACTATTAAAAGTTATGATGAGATTGTGGAGCGGTTTTATAACAAATAATCAATTATTATCCCTGTAGCCCCTCCAAAAAGATTTATGGCAATATTCTTGGATTAAGAATTTAACTTGGAAAAAGATACTTCTAAAATATGGTATAGCATTTTTTAATGTTAAAATCTAATTAATTACGGAAAAACTGTAACAGCAACAGTGTATTTCATCGAAAAGCAGGAAAAATACGTAGTACTACGTATAAAATTCTTTGTTTTTCTATGTAGGTTTATAATATTAATATATGTTATAAAAGAAAGACCACCTACAAGTTAACAATCTTTCAAAAAATACATAAAATGAAACAATCACCACAATTAGATATTTTTTTGAAACCTAAAATAAAAAAACAGCCTTATGAAAAACTTAATCTTACTTTTAGCCATAACGTTAATATGTAGTTGCTGCAACAACGACGACGATAACAATGAACCCACAAACCCCATAGACCAATTGCCACCAGCTACACAAACGGGTGCAAATACAGCTGGTTGTTTAGTAAATGGAGAAGCATTTTTACCAAATAACCAAAGTGTACAGCCATTAGTATGTCATTATTTGGATGGAGAAGACTTTGCTTTAGGTGTTTCTAAAAAAGTAAATAATATATACTACAATATATATATATATATAGGAAATACCGAATTACAAGTCAACCAAACGTATCAACTTATGGAATATGGAGGAGATTCAAAATTTGGAGAGTATATAATTAATCATGAAAGTTACCCTAGTCCAAACTACTATTCAACTTCCTCAACCATAACAGGTGAATTAACCATAACCCATCACGATTTTAACAATGCTTTTTTAAGTGGCACATTTTGGTTTGATGCTTTAAATAGCGATGGAGAAATCATTGAAGTTCGAGAAGGGCGTTTTGATATGCACTATTAACTTAAAAATATAAAAAATATTAAAAAAAAGAAAGACCACCTACAAGGCAGGCAATCTTTCAAATACATAAATTAAACAATCACCACAATTATTTAATTCAATCTATAAAATTATGAAAAAAATTACAGTATTACTATGTTTTATCTTTGTTTCACATTGGACTCAAGCACAAATAGAAACAAACACCACTTTTGCAAACCAAATGACTACTATGTTTGCACCTTTAAATAAAAACTTTGTCCCAGATGGTATTTTATTAGATTATGGTATGGAATTTACAAATGTTCCAGCTTTTAATGGTACTTTAACAGATAGTACTTATACTAATTTAGCAACCTTAAAACAAATTTATAACACCTTGTTAACGAGTAGGATTAGAAATGTTTCTACTGGTTTTGTAACGCCTGATACTTTTGATATGCGTTTAAAAAATAACAGGGAAACCAACATTATTACGCTTACTGGCTTATATTTTAAATACAATAAGTTTAAGGACAATGCCACTATTAATGGAAAACTTACCTATAGTAATGGAAAATTTTACGACAAGTATGTAAATGGGGTTTGGCAAAACCCTTACGAGACCAAGCAAACCTTTGCTATGACACCTGCTATAAAAAGTTATAAAGGATTTAATTTGCAAGTTAAAATACCTTCCAACATATTTTATTCCAATAATCAAAATGTAATACAAAGTATACAAATAGATTTTGATAATGGACAAGGGTATGTTAATATACCTTTTAATCAAAATGTAGCTATAAACTACACCAATGAAGGCACAAAAACTTGGAAATATAAATTAACCCTTTCAGATAATACCGTATTGTATAACCAATCGTTGATAAAAATAGAAGAAGGTTTAAATACCATCCCTTTTGGAGGAAACCATGCTCAAAATACACAAAACGGCACGAACACTTTTACTTTGTATTCACATTCAATTACAGCTACAACACCTTATGCTGGACAATACGCCTCTGTTAATTTAACGATAGACGATACCAATAACGATGGGATTAAAAAACCATTGATTGTAGCAGAAGGCTTCGACTTGGGTGTGGTGTTGGAGCCTGAAAATATAAATGGAAATTTTGATTATGAAGATTTTAAGGATTATTTGCTTTATGGAGGAATAGAATTAAGAAATCTTATTTATAATTCCAATAAAGAATATGATATTATTTATGTAGATTGGAATAATGGTGTCGATTATATGCAACGTAATGCGTATGCCTTACAGGAAGTAATAAAATGGGTAAACCAACAAAAAGCCAATAATGGCAGTACCGAGCCAAATGTGGTTTTAGGACAGAGTATGGGTGGTGTTATCTCCCGTTATGCTTTAGTAGATATGGAAGAAAACAATTTAAACCACGATACACGTTTGTTTATTAGCCACGATGCACCACAACAAGGGGCTAATCTTCCAGTAAGCATCCAATTTATGTACAGACATTTAACAAATCAGTATATCCAAACCAATACAACACTATTTGGTGGGATTGTTACTGTGCCTATATTAGAAAACAATTTTGGTGTTTCTGAATATTTGTCTTTATTGGATGCACCTGCTTCAAGACAATTAGTTAAAAACTTCTCGACACTAAATTATAGTATTGATAACTCAATCCATACTTCATTTTATAACGAATTAAAAAGCAAAGGGGTGTCCGGAAGTGTTGGATATCCTGTAAATTCTAGAAATATTGCAATTAGTAATGGTAGCGAATGTGGAACCACACAAGATTTTAATGCTGGCGACCATTTAGTAAACTATCAATGGGATAAAGGGCTTTCTTTTTGGGGCGATTTGGCAAGTTTAATATACAACCCATTAGGAGGGACAATTGGTGGATTATTTTTAGATGAAGATTTTTTTGGTGTTGCTATTTTAGGGATGATTCCTGGCCAATCTAAATATAATGTCGATTTCAATGCAAAATCAATACCTTATGGTTCAGGAAATCAAATTTATAAAGGTAAGATTTCTTATACTAAAAAAATTCTTTGGCTTTTTAATGTAACTGTGAATATTACTGATGTCCAAAAAAATCAACCAAATGGCGTTTTACCTTTTGATAGCTATGGTGGTGGATTTTTTAACACAAATACAATTGGTTCTACACCAGTTTCAAATTTATACATTCGAGATAAATTTAGTTTTATACCAACTACGAGTGCTTTAGATATCGGTGAAAATAATGTGACTTTGTATAATAATGATTATTTACGTGCTTATGTTGGAGCAAATCCTCCAACTGCACCAAAAAATAGTCCATTTATAAATTTTTCAACTGAATTTGATAAATATAACGACAATGCACATAACAAACAACACATTTCATTTAATTCGAGAAATGGAGATTGGTTGGCATCAGAGCTTATAGGTACAGATATAGAAACTACCGATTGTTCAGCTTTTTGTTCAAACGCTATGATCTATGGAAGGTGGGACCTTTGTTCTTCCCGTACCTTTTCTGTTACTTCTGTTGCTACAAGTGTCACTTGGTGGCTCTCAGAAGGTGCAGATTTGGTAACTACCTCTATAAATGGTAATGAGATTACCCTAACCGTAAACAATAACAACAACCCAAACAGCAATATTGTTTTAAACGCTACATATAGCAGTCCTAAATGTGGTTCTGTTACAGTATCAAAAACCATTAATGTTGGTAAGCCAACCTATCCCACTACCCAAATGTCGGGTGACGATTCTGTATATGCCGGTCAGTACAGAACCTATTCTGTCCCGGTTGCGGAAGGGGCTACCGGTTACCATTGGTA